>CAZBOC010000071.1:0-11402 GCA_964493225.1 uncultured Caulobacterales bacterium
AGGGCCCCGCCGACGATCGACCCCGGCGTCGCATCGCCGAGGCGCTCCGGCCGGAGAGACCTCCAAACCGAGGCGAAGTAGACGGCCCCGAAGGCGCTTCCGGCCATTCCCGCCGCAAGGATTTGGACGAACAGCTCAGTCATGCTCTCAGCCCGTGCTCGCAAGCGCAAAAGAAAGGGACCCTGCCATCAGTCACGCCGGCTCTCCCTGCTCACCCAGAACCAGGCGTTCAGACAGCCGAGCGCGACGCCGGCCAGCAGAAGCGCCAGCGTCCAGGATTTCTCCGCGGCGGTGCGTGCGTCGATATAGGCCCCGAGCGCGACGCCGATCAGGGTCGGAACGGCGACGGCCCATCCGACGAGCCCGAACATGCCGAGACCGAACCAGACGCTTTTCTCCCGCTTGTCGCGGGCGCGGATTTTCCGGTCCGCCTGGCGTCCGATCGCGTCGGCGGCCTCGCGCCGGCTTTCCGCGTCCTTTTCGTCAGCCGGCGTATGATCGTCGCCTGCGTCGTTCACGGGCCCGCCTGCTCCAGATCGATAAAACGGCGCACGATCCCCGCTTCCAGTCGGGCGAGGGCCGCGCGCGCGTGGCGCTCCTGTTCTTCGAAGGCGTCGACGGATTTGCGGATCCGCGCCTGCAGGCGGTCAAGCTGATCGCTCTCCACCGCGTCGCGGGCGGAGATCAGCACTTCGTCGCCGCATTTGACCAAGGTCCCGCCGTAAACGCCCACATATCGTTCGACCCCGGCCGCCGTTTCATAGGTCAGCACGCCGGGTTTCAGTTGCGAGACATAGTCGGCATGCCGCGGCAGGACGCCGAACGCCCCGTTCGGCGCCGCGGCGACGATGCGCCGGGCGTCGACATCGACCACGATTTCACTCGGGGTGACGATCTTCAGGCGCATTGCGCGATCGTTCATCCTCTTTCGCCTCCTCGGTGCGCGCGGCGCGATCGTTGTCTGGATTGTCCTCCAGATCTTCGGCCGCCCCGATCATGTAAAAATCCCCTTCCGGCCGATCGGCGAAGTCGCCTTTCAGAATGCGTTCGCACGATGAAATCGTCTCCTCGAGACTGACGAACCGGCCCTTTATGCCGGTGAACTGCTCCGTCGTGAAGAATGGCTGAGTCAGGAAGCGTTCGAGACGGCGGGCGCGTTCGACCGTCGATCGGTCGGCTTCGGAGAGTTCTTCGACGCCGAGCATGGCGATAATGTCTTTCAGCTCTTCGTATTCGGCGAGGACGTTGCGCACCTCGCGCGCGACGCGATAGTGGCGCTCGGCGACGGCGCCGGGGGTCAGGATTTTTGAAGTTGATTTCAGGGGGTCGATGGCGGGATAAAGCCCTTGCGACGCCTTCTTCCTGGATAGGACGATCGACGCAGAAAGGTGGGAGAAGGTATGCGTGGCCGCCGGGTCCGTGAAATCGTCCGCGGGTACGTAGACCGCCTGAATAGAGGTAATCGTCCCCGAGGCTGTTGAACAGATGCGCTCCTCGAGCTCTGCGAGCTCGGTTCCGAGCGTCGGCTGATAGCCGACCCTGGAGGGGATTCGGCCCAGCAGGCCCGATACCTCCGACCCCGCCTGCACGAAGCGGAAGATGTTGTCGATCAGAAGCAGCACGTTCTGGTTCATTTCGTCGCGAAAATACTCCGCCATCGTCATGGCCGCGTGGCCGACGCGAAACCTCACGCCCGGGCTTTCGTTCATCTGGCCGAAAACCATCACCGTGCGATCGAGAACGCCGGCGCTCTTCATTTCGCGATAGAGTTCCTCCGCCTCGCGGCACCGCTCGCCGATGCCGCAGAACAGGCTCACGCCCTCATAGGCGCCGACCATGTTGTTGATCATTTCCGTGATCAGGACCGTCTTGCCGACGCCGGCCCCGCCGAAGAGCCCGGCCTTGCCGCCCTTTTCAAGGGGGCTCAGAAGATCGATCGCCTTGATCCCGGTTTCGAAAACCGCCGGCTCGACCCGCCGTTTCGTCAGCGGCACGGCCGGGCGTCTTATGAGACGGCGCTCGGGATTGTCCAGCGGCTTCTTGCCGTCGATGACCTCGCCGAAGAGGTTCAGCATCCGCCCCAGTATCGGCTCGCCTACGGGCACTTCGAGCGCGCGTCCGGTGTCGGCGACGGGCATGCCGAGTTCCAGCGAGTCATTCGGGTTGAGAATGAGACCGCGCACGGTCCGCGCGTCGACGAGGCTCGCCACTTCGATGGTCATCGGGTCCTCGTCCCCGGCGACAAGCGCGGCCCCGATCAGGGGCGCGCCGGCGTCGAAATGAACGTCGACGACGCCGCCCCTGATGGCGACGATACGGCCGCGGCGTTCCTCCGTCGTGTCGATTTCTGCGTCCGCGCCATCTTCCATTCGAAACCCTTCCCGGGCGACAGGCGAAGCGGTCCCGTCACCCAAGCCCTGCAAGCCTAGCATCGCTCGGATGCGGTCCAATTGACATGGATTATGGACAGCCGGCCCCAGCGAACCTCGGCGAATCCGCGCCCGCTCGCGCCGGAAGGCCGGTCTCCATCGTGTTCTGCGAGGCGCTCGGCGGGGTCAATCCGCGGCGCTCGTGAAATGGGCGTCGACCGCGCGCGCCTGCTCAGCGGAGGGGGCGGCTCCAGCCTGGTGTTTCGGCGCTTTCCCCAGAACGTGTTTTGGGACGGCGAGGCGGACGGTTTTGTCCAGCCAGTTCATGCTTTCGGCGCGCGCCGCCGGGATCAGCGCATGGGGATTGTCCGCGTCGGCGTCCTCGCCGGTAAGGGCGATGTCGAAATAGGCGAGGCGCCAGCCCTCGGTTTCGAGCAAGAGATCCGACAGCTCTCCGGCGACGCCGGAGGGGATCCATGCGCCGGCCCCGAGAATGGCCGCGGCGCTGCGCAGCGGCGTTGCGACATCGGGCGCCTGCTCGGCCGGCGAAGGCGGCTTTTTCGGGACGTCGACATCTTGCGGCACGGGCGCGCCGATCTCCTGCCAGTAGGGGATCCACCGATAATAGCGTCGCAGTTCGTGTTCGAGCGCGCGCTCAAGCGGCAGCGCCGCGTCGACTTCCGGACTTTCCCGCACCTGGTTCGTCGACAAGGCGAGCCTGACGCGTTCGCCCGCGGCATCGACAGCCTCGACCGCGTCCGTCGCGATCAACACCTTCCTCGACGCCGGCAGCTCACGGGCGTTGACGACGAGGTACCGCACGGCAAGCGATGGAAATTCGAAATAGGTGTCGGCGACGGGGCCGATATTTCCGTCCTGCGTCGCCGCCTGGCAGCGATGGAGGCTTCGAACACTGACTAACATAAGGGGGCGATCCTCGTTGCGGTGATTGGGACTGAACGGTCGCTGGCGGGCTCGCGCGTCTACGCCGTCTCCAGATCGAGCTTCAGGTTTAAAAGCTTCATCACGTCCGCCTGTGAAAGAACGCCAAGCGGCTTTTTGTTTCGGGCGACGATCAATCCACGCCCGCCATTTCTCTGCAGCGTCTTTACGGCTTCGATGGCGTCCTCGGACGGATCAACCAGATCGGCGTCCTCGATGGACTGCATGACGTCCCCAACGCGCGTCGTCGCCCACTGGTCGCGCGAGACCTTCTTGATCTCGGCGACGCTGACCACCCCGATCATCTGATCATGGTCGCAAACGGGAAAGGCCGCCTCCTGAAATTCGTATACGTAGTTTTCGACAAGATCCGCGAGGCTCATCTCGGGCGAGGCTATACGCGCCGTTTCCATGAGATCTGCGGCGGTGACGCCGCGCATGAGACGGCTGACCTCCATCTGATGGTAGGAGCCGAGCGCCGCGCCGCGCACGAACATGCCGATGAGGAACCACCACAGTCCCTGCACAAAGGCGCCGCTAAGCGCGACGAGAAGGCCGGCGAAGATGAGGAAAAGCCCGAAGGCGGCCCCGATGCGCGACGCCCATTTCGTCGCCCAGCGCATGTCCCCGCGTCCCGCCCACAGCGCCGCGCGCAGCGCGCGCCCTCCGTCCATGGGAAAGGCGGGGATCAGATTGAAAGCGGCCAGAACAAAATTCAGCAGGCCGAGATATTCGATGACGGCCAGCGCCGGCGAGGGATCGTCCGGCGTCTGAGCGATCGCCGCGATCCAGATGAAAAGAACGGCGAGAGCAAGGCTGATGGCGGGGCCGGCGATCGCCATGAAAAATTCGGCTTTCGGGCTCGGCGGCTCGCGCTCCATTTCCGCGACGCCGCCGAAAAGGAACAGCGTAATCCCCGTCATCTTCATGCCGAAAGCGCGCGCGGCCAATGAGTGAGAGAGTTCATGGACGACGATCGAAAAGAAGACGCCGACCACGCCGGCTGCGGCCATCCACCAGTAGGTCGCCTCGGGCCAGCCCGCATAGACGGCCGGGAAAAAGCCGCGCGCAAGCGACAGCGCAACGAGTATTGCGAGAAACGCCCAGCTGACATTGACCCGCACGTCGAAGCCGAAGGCGGTGAAAAGCTTCAGATTTCGTCCGAACAAATCGATCTCCGTTGAGCGCGGAATGCGTGTTCGGGCGGCGAAACCCGTTTCTCGCCGATCCGTCCGCGCGCACCTGCG
This sequence comes from uncultured Caulobacterales bacterium, assembly GCA_964493225.1. GTDB lineage: Bacteria > Pseudomonadota > Alphaproteobacteria > Caulobacterales > Parvularculaceae > JAJFFW01. Next base: position 4,559 of record CAZBOC010000071.1, read on the forward strand.
TTAGAGTTCTACGAGGCTCGCTCAGAAGCAACACCCCGCGCATTGATCAGGATTAAGGCCTTCATTCCATCCCTATGGTGACCTCATCATAAAGACGGTTGAACATGAACGACGACGATTACAGGGCCAAGCGCGATCTCGAGGCGACGCCCGAACCCGACGGGTCTTCCCGCTCGGTGCGGAAAACGGAGCAAAAAGAGGGCCTGTACTTCGTCATTCAGGAGCATGACGCCTCCACGCGTCATTTCGATTTTCGCCTGGCGATCGACGGGGCCCTGAAGTCATGGGCGATGCCGAAAGGGCCCTCGACTGATCCGCGCGAGAGGCGTCTGGCCATCCCGACCGAGGATCACCCGCTGGCCTACGCCGATTTCGAGGGCGTCATCCCCGAGGGTGAATACGGGGCCGGCCGCGTCATCGTCTGGGATCGCGGACCCTGCGACAACATAACGGAAAAAAACGGACAGACGCAGCCTGCCGCAAAAGCCCTTGAAGACGGCCATCTGCTTGTTTGGCTGCATGGTCAAAAGCTGAGGGGCGGTTACGCCCTTCAGCGCATGGGCGGGGGCGGCGACAGCTGGCTGCTTGTGAAGATGGACGACGAGGAAGCCGATGCGCGGCGCAACCCGACGTCGACGGAGCCGCAATCGGTCCTGTCGGGAAAAACGATCGAAAGCCTTGCGGGCGGCGAAGCATAGGAGCGCGCCCGACGCCGGCGAGCTGTGAACGACGGGATCACAAAATCGCTGCGCCAATGGCGAGCCAGGCGAAAGCCGCGGCGGCGAGGAAGAGCAGAAGGCGCTCGCTTGCGACGGCTGGAAAGCGGAACGCCGGCTTGTTCCGCATCACGCTCGCCGCAACGAAAACAATGCTGATCACTCCAAAGACGATGTTCAAAGCGAAGGCGTAGCCGATCGAAAAATGGTCGCGGTCGAGAATAGGTTTTGCTGTGGCGGGATCCGGCAGAACGTCCAGCGCGGCGAACGCATAATGCAAGACGACGGCGGTCGCCACGAGCGCGGCGAGAAATACGATGAGGATGTAAAGCGCCATGCGCCACCCGTAATAGGACGCCTGAATGCGCAAGACCGGCAATACGACGAGGTCGGAAAATATGAACGCCATCACGCCTGCGAAACTGACGCCGTTGTCAAATAAAACCGCGGCGAGCGGAATATTCCCCATCGAACCGATGAAGGTGAAAAACGCCGCGAGGGGACCGATCAGGCTCTGGGCCAGAAGGTTCGGCAATGAAGGCTCCGTGGCGCCGGCCCCGACGAAGAGCGCCTCGAAGAACTCTTTCGGGACGAATACGGCGATAACGCCGGCGACCGTGAAACCGATGGCGACATCTTTCCAGACCATCGTCCACTCAGCGACGTAGCGCTCTGCGACGCGGCCCCAGCCTTCTCTCGTCGTAATGAGACGGCGCCAATCAGGAACCTCCTCGTCATCGCCGTCGCCGGATTTCTCACGCGCCCTCCGTCGGGCGCCTTCAATCAGAGCGTGCGGGCGGGTCAGCCGGACCGCCAGCCAGGTGAAGAGAATCAACAAGATCCCGCCGGCGTATTCGCCGACTACGAATTGCCAGCCCAGGAAAATCGCGATGATGACGCCCAGTTCGACGACGAGATTGGTCGAGGCCAGCAGGAACGCCAGCGCAGGAGCGAGGCCCGCGCCCTTGGCGAAGAGCGCGCGCGTCGCCGACAGGGCCGCGAAGGAGCACGAACTGGAGACAAATCCGAACATGGTCCCGAGTAAGACGCTTCTCGGCCCGTCCTCGCCCATGGTCGCTTGCATCCGCGCTCGCGTCACGAAGACCTGGATCATTGCAGAGATCAGATATCCAAGAGCGAAAGCCCAGAACGCCGTCCAGAACAGACCAAGGGACGCCGTCGCCGCCTCCCGCCATTGCTGAAGAAATTCGGAAGACAAAAGCGATCGCCTTTTGATCGATGGACTCAAGCGAAGGAAAAAACCGAAGCGGCTTTTCAAATCTGAACAGAGCCCCGTCGTAATGTCCGCACATTAATCTGCATCAAGGCCCTCTCCCGTGACATCGCCTAACAAACCCAAAATAGAGACCGCCTTTGAAACCGTCGCTCCGCGTTTTCAGGCGCGATCCGCATAGTTGAATAGGGCGCATGCATGAATGGCGATCAAAGCTGAGCAACGAGGAACGCAATCTGCTGACGGACCCGCCGTCGCCGCAAGGCGCAAAGCCGCAATTGGCGACGCTGGCCGATCGCCCTTTTTCGGATCCCGGCTGGATCTTCGAACGCAAGTTTGACGGCGAGCGCATCCTGGCCTTTGCCCAGCCGGAGCGCGTCTCGCTCAGGACGCGCAATGGCAAGGTCGCAGACGAAACCTATCCCGAGATCGTGAAAGCCCTGAAGCAGCGCCGCAACGATGTCGTCCTTGATGGAGAGGTCGTCGCCTTCGACGGGCCGGTCACCAGTTTTTCCCGACTTCAGCAGCGCATGCAGATCAAATCCGAGCGGGAAGCGCGGCGCTCGGGGGTCCCAGTCTTCTATTATGTCTTCGACATTCTAAGCCTCGACGGCTTCTGCCTGGAAGACCTGCCCTTGCGACGTCGTAAGGCGCTCCTCAAACAGGAGATGAAGTTCTCCGATCCCGTTCGGTACGCCGCGCATCGCAACGAGGCGGGCGAGGCTTTTTTCAGGCAGGCGTGCGAAAAAGGCTGGGAGGGCGTGATCGCGAAAAACGCCCGGTCGCGCTATCGGCGCGGGCGCTCGCGCGACTGGCTGAAATTCAAATGCGTCACAAGACAGGAATTCGTCATCGGCGGTTACACCGAACCGCATGGCGGCCGCATCGGCTTCGGCGCTCTGTTGCTCGGATATTACGACGCGGAGGGCGCGTTGCGTTATGCGGGCCGTGTCGGCACAGGCTTTGACGATGAAGATCTGCGCGTTCTCCACGCGCGATTTCAGGATTTGCGGACAGGAGAAAATCCGTTCGCCAATGAACCGCCGGGGAACGGGACGACCTGGCTCGACCCGCGTCTGGTGGCGGAAATCGGCTTTTCGGAATGGACCTATTTGGGGCGGCTGCGTCATCCGCGTTTTCTTGGACTGAGGCGCGACAAGTCCGCCAAAGAGGTCTTCAAAGAGGAAGACTGATATGGCGGAAAACCGGATTTCGCTCGCCGTCGACGGGCGAACCATTGCATTGTCGAACCCGGACAAGGTGTTGTTTCCAAACGACGGGATCACCAAGCGCGCGCTCGCCGAATACTACGCCCGGATTGGCGAGACTGTCCTGCCTTTCATCGAAGAACGCGCGCTCACCATGCAGCGCTTTCCCGACGGCGTCGACCGGGAAGGCTTCTTTCAGAAACAGGCGCCCGACCATTTCCCGGACTGGATAGATCGCGCCACGCTGGCGAGGGAGGGCGGCGAGACGACTTATGTCGTCGCGAATTCGGTCGGAACCCTCGTCTACCTCGCCGATCAGGGCTGCATCACGCTGCACGCCGCGCTATCGAGGACGAAGCGGCCCGACCATCCCGACAGGCTGGTGTTCGACCTTGATCCCCCATCGGAAGATTTCGACGAGGTTCGCCGGGCGGCGTTGCGTCTGGGCGAGCGTCTGGAGGCGGTCGGCCTGACGCCCTTCGTCAAATTGACGGGGTCGAAGGGGCTGCATGTGGAGGCGCCGCTCGATTGCAGCGCGCCCTTTGACGAGACGCGGGCGTTCGCCAGGGCGACGGCTGAGGCGTTTCGCCGGGAAGCGCCTGAACGATTGACCACGGAGCAGAGAAAAGAGGCTCGCGGCGGGCGCGTTTATATCGATTATCTGCGTAACGCATACGGACAGACGACCGTGGCGCCCTACGCCGTCCGTGCGATCGACGGCGCGCCCGTCGCAGCCCCTCTTGACTGGGAAGAGCTGCGCGACGGTTCGCTGACGCCGCGGCGTTACACGGTCGACAATATTTTCAGACGTCTCGGCCAGAAGAAGGATCCCTGGTCGGACTTTTTTCGCCGCGCCGGATCAATCTCTCTCGCCCGTTCGAAGTTGTAGGCGGGCGACAAACGGCAACGCCGCCGCGTCGCGTCGACCCGAAAGGAGGCGGAACGTCTCCATGGGCCGCGGCCATTGGTCCGGAGCTTTGTGAAGAAGTGATTTCGGGCGGCGGCGCGCCGAAATGAAGCGCCGGGACGGAAAGGACAGGGAATTATGTCGTCAACGGACAAAGAAGAGGTAAGCGCGCCGACGCTGGCGCAACGCTGGATCGAAAACCAGGTCGTCAACGGCGCGCGTCTCCTCACCTTGCTGTCAGTGGTCGGCTCGCTCGCGGGCGCGCTATTGATGTTCGTTCTCGGCGTCATGCGGATCGTCGACGCCTACCGGGCGTGGATCCCTTCGATTGACCGGCGCGAGACCCACGTCAGTTCCGACGCCGCCGCCATCATCAGCGTAATCGAAGCCCTTGACCGGTTTCTGATCGCGATCGTCCTTCTGTATTTTGCGTACGGCGTGTACGCCCTGTTTATCCGGCGGCGGCCGGAGCCCAAAACGATACCGCTGACCCAGCGTCTGCGCATCGAATCGATCGGACAGTTGAAGCAGGTCGTGGCTGAGGTCATTCTCGTTGTTCTTTTCGTTCTGTTTTTGCGTGTATCTCTTCAGATTTACGCGGATCCCGACGCGGCGCTGACATGGGCGCAGATCGCGACGGTCGGACTGTTGCCGTTGTCGATCGTGCTGCTTGCAGGCGCGCTGAGGCTCCTCGAGCTGCATCCCAAGCCGTCGCGATACGAGACGCCCGCTCCTGCAGGCGATGAATGAACGGCGTCGCAAACCCGCCACGCCGCCGACCGCTCCATCAGCCCTCGCGAAACGCTTCATGGGCGGGTATGACAGCGCTCGAGAGCGGACAGGTTCGCCGATGACGACGTCGCCTGACAAAAGCGCCGCGGCCCCCGGTTCAGATCGCTGGTGGTCGCTTGACGCGGCCGCCGTATGCGACCGCTTCGATGTCGAGCCCGAGAGCGGATTGACGGCCCCGATGGCGCAGGACCGTCGTCATGAATTTGGCGATAACAGTCTTGGCGGCGAAGATGGCAAATCAGCCTGGAGCATCCTCCTCGATCAGGCGAAAAGCCTGGTCGTCATCCTTCTCGCGGTCGCCGCGATACTGGCCGTGGCCGTTGGGCAGGTCATTGAAGGCGCCGCCATCGGCGTCGCCCTCGTTCTGAACGCGGCGATCGGCTTCTTCACGGAACTGCGCGCCGTAAAATCCGTCGAGGCCTTGAGGCGAATGGGTCGCATGCAGGCCCGCGTCCTTCGGGCGAGCGAGGAACAATCCATCGACGCGGCGCACCTCGCGCCCGGCGACATTGTTCTACTCGAGGCCGGCGACGTCGCGCCGGCGGATCTGCGCCTTGTGCGCGTTGAAAATCTGGAGATTGACGAAGCAAGCCTGACCGGCGAATCCGCGCCTGTCGCGAAGAGCGCCGACGCCGCGAACGCCGACGCCCCGCTCGCCGAACGCACCTCCATGGCGTATCGGGGAACCCATGTGACGCGCGGGGCGGGGCGCGGCGTGGTGGTCGCCACTGGCGAGGCCACGCAGCTCGGCGCGATCGCGCGGCAGGTTGCGGAGGCCGAGGAGTCGGCGACCCCCTTGGAGGCGCGCATCGACCGGCTCGGCAGACGGCTGATCGTGTTGGCGCTGCTGGTCGGCGTCCTCGTCGCCGGCGCCGGCGCGCTGGCCGGAAAGGATCTGCTGGTGATGGCGGAGACCGCGATCGCGCTGGCGATCGCCGCCGTGCCCGAAGGCCTGCCGATCGCTGCAACGCTAGCGCTCGCGGCCGGCGTCAGACGGATGGCGAAACGCAACGCCCTGGTCAAACGCCTTTCAGCGGTTGAGACACTCGGCGCGACGACCGTCGTTCTCACGGACAAGACCGGGACGCTCACCGAAAACCGGATGAGCCTTGAGAAAGCCGCTTTGGCGCAGGGCGACATCAATGTGGTCCGCGACGCAGGGGCGACCCGCTTTGAAGAAAGCGGCGAGGCGATCAACGTCGGAGAATGCGACGCGTTGCAGCGTTTCCTCGAGGTCGGCGTTCTGTGCAGCAATGCCGAGTTGCCCGGCGAGGGCGAGGAGGACGCCGACGGCGACCCGCTGGAAATCGCGCTATTGGAAGCCGGCGCCGCCTCCGGCTTTCGGCGAGCTGAGTTGCTCGAACGGTATCGCGAAGCCCGCGAGGAGAGTTTCGACGCCGATGTGAAAATGATGGCGACATTCCACGAAACCGACGACGGGTTTCGGGTTGCAGTGAAAGGGGCGCCCGAGGCGGTCCTGGAGGCGAGCGAGCGGGTCCTTTACAACGGCGGGAGCCGCGCCTTCGGCGCCGAAAGACGCGCCGCATGGCTGGACAGGAACGATGCGTTGGCGGGCGAAGGTCTGCGTCTTATCGCGCTCGCGGAAAAGTCCGCCGGCGACATCGACGCCGATCCGTACAAGGATTTGACGCTCCTTGGTCTCGCCGGCCTTCTTGATCCCCCGCGCGCCGACGCGCGAGATGCGATCGAGGCTTTCGCCGAAGCCGGCGTCGCCGTCGTGATGGTCACCGGCGACCAGAAGGAGACCGCGCGCAACATCGCCTGCGCGGTCGGGCTCAGCGACGCGGATGACGAGGTCGTCGAGGGCGTGCGCATCGACGCGCTGCTGGAGGCGGGCGAGGCTGTTGATAGGCGGGTGTTCGCGCGCGTGACGCCTGAACAGAAGCTGAAGCTCATAACCGCATTTCAGGAGACGGGCGAGATCGTCGGCATGACCGGCGACGGCGTCAACGACGCGCCGGCTCTT
>CAZBOC010000072.1:0-11248 GCA_964493225.1 uncultured Caulobacterales bacterium
CCGGGGCGGGGCTGTCATGTTCGTAACGAACCTTGAAGACGACGGCCCCGGATCTTTGCGCGCATGCATTGACGCTGCGGTCCCGCGCGTGTGCATCTTCCGCGTCGGCGGCGTCATCCGTTTTAAGAACGAGCGGCCGCTCGTCATGAACCCGTTCATAACGATCGCCGGCCAGACGGCGCCGGGGGACGGGATCCTCCTCACCCATAGCGGCGGCGAAACCGGGCGCACGCCCATCGCGATCAAGAACTCCCACGACGTCATCGTCCGCCATGTGCGCGTGCGGCCCGACGTGATCAGCGACAATCCGGGCAGCAACGACGCCTTCACGATCGAAAACAGCCGCAACGTCATACTCGATCATGTCAGCGGGTCCTGGGCGCTCGACGAAAACGTCAACGCCCATGGCGATAATGACGCAGTGACGATCTCCTGGTCCGTCTTCGCCGAAGGCGTTCCGCCCCATGACAAATGCGCGCTGCTCGGCAGCGACGCCACAAAGCCGATGAACATCAGCTTTCTGAACAATGTATGCGCCCATAATGGCGACCGAAGCCCGGACGTTAAGTTTCCAGACGGTTCGTGTGCGGAAATTATAAATAACGTATTCTATAATGCGGTTACGGCCTTTGCGGAAATCTGGGAGGTCAATGGCGGCACGCCGGTGAGTTTCATCGGCAATTACTTCAAGGCGGGCCCCGACACGATCCCCGGCATCAGTGCGTTCAAGCTGGACAGGCTCAATTCGCAGGGAGACGCGCAGGTGTTCCTCGATGGGAACTACGTCGACGAGGGCCTGCGTGAAACTTCGGATGAGACGGAGGCGGCGCGCGTCTCCGCCCCCGCCTGTCCGCTGACGGTCGATCCGGCGCCCGCCGCGCAAGCTTTTCAGTCAGTGATCAGGCTCGCCGGCGCCATGCCGCGCGATTCGGTGGACAGGCGGCTGATGAGCGAAATCGTCACAGGCTCGGGCTCGATTGTCGAAGGACCCGGCCGTTTGCCCTTGATCGAAGGCGGCGACCCGCCGGACGACCTCGACGAAGACGGCATGGACGACAGCTGGGAGCGCGCCCAGGGCATCGACGACAACGTCTATAATCCGTGGGAAGACCATGATTCAGACGGCTGGTTGAACCTTGACGAATATCTGAATTACGCCCATCAGCGCCTGCTTCTCGACGCCGGTAAATAGGGTGCTGCGTCGGCCGCCGGCCGGCGCATTGTTTTGAGTAGGGACGATCGCGCATGAAGGTTCTGATTACGGGCTCGGCGGGCTTTATCGGCTTCCACGCCGCCAAGGCTTTCATGGAGCGCGGGGACGCCGTCATCGGCTTCGATGTCGTCAATGACTATTATGATCCCGCCCTCAAAGAGGCGCGCCTCGCCATTCTCGATGAGACGGCCGCGCGCACGGGGGCCGAATATTGCTTCATTCGCGCAAATCTCGCCGACCGCGAGGCGGTGAACGCCTGTTTCGCCCGGCATAAGCCGACGCACGTCATCAATCTCGCCGCCCAGGCGGGCGTGCGCCATTCGCTCGTCGACCCGCATTCCTATGTCGAAAGCAACCTTGTCGGCTTCACCAATATCCTGGAGGCCTGCCGCCACGGCGCGGTGCGCCATTTAACCTATGCGAGCACAAGCAGCGTTTACGGCGCCAATACGAAAATGCCGCTTTCGGTCCATGACGGCGTCGACCACCCCTTGCAGTTCTACGCCGCGACCAAGCGCGCGAATGAACTGATGGCGCACGCCTACAGCCATCTCTTCAGGCTGCCGACGACAGGCCTCAGATTTTTTACCGTCTACGGGCCATGGGGACGCCCGGACATGGCGCTTTTCCTCTTTACAAAGAGTATAATCGCCGGAGAGCCGATCAAGGTCTTCAATTACGGCAATCACACGCGCGACTTCACCTATATCGACGACGTCGTCGAGGGCGTCGTCAGGGTCAACGACCGGCCGGCCCAGCCGGATCCCGATTGGCGCGGCGACGCGCCGGATCCCTCCGCCTCGAACGCGCCGTTTCGGGTGCTGAATATCGGAGCCAATAATCCGGTCAAGCTTGGGGAGTATATCGAGGCGATCGAGGCCGCGCTCGGCAAGAAGGCCGAGAAGGAGCTGTTACCGATGCAAAAGGGCGACGTGCCCGACACTTTCGCGGACGTCGCCGAGCTTATTCAGTGGGCCGATTATAAGCCGAAGGTCTCGGTGCGCGACGGCGTGAAGGCCTTCGTCGACTGGTATCTCGCCTATTACGAGAGCGCGGAATCGTCCTAGCGGGCGAGGCGCCGGCCGCGCCGGGCGCTCAGTAATTGAAGCTCAGCGTGAGCCCGAAGCGATGGGCGTCGAACTCTTCGGACGCATTGTCGCCGCGCCGGCGGGTGAAGGCGTAATCGGCGCGCACCGATGCGTATCGGTTGATGAGATATTCCAGCCCCGCCCCGGCGTTCACGTCTTCCTCGGTGAGGTTCGCGGCCGTTCGAAAGCGGCGATGGCGATAGCCTGCGTTGGCCCGGGCGATCAGATTGTGGCGGACTTCCTGCGCCACGTTGAGGCCGACGGTGGAATCGATCCGGCCCTGCGCGCCGGTTCTTATGGTCGCGACGTCGCCGCGGAAGAAGTTGAGGTTCACATTTGTCTGCGTGCGCGGGCGCCAGGCGAGCGAGCCGTTCGCGCCGAAGCCCGAAAAATCCTCAAGCGCCGCGTCGTCGAACGTCGCGCGGAAAAAACCGAAGCCGACGTCGCCCTGCAGCGTATCCGTAAAGTCGAGCGCGATCCCGGAGCGTCCGCCGACCGTAAGATTGTCGCGGTTGACGCCGTTGCGGTCGAATGCGGTGCGGAAGTCGCGAGCGACGGCGTAGGTCTCCGCGAAAAAGTCGATCCGGCTTGATATGCCGACCAGTCCGCGGATGGATCCGCTGTAGAGAACGCCGTCGCGATCGGCGTCCTCGGAGCGCAGGAAATCGGTCTTTCTCACATTCGCTGAAGCGCTGAAGCCGAGTCTCCCCGGCCGGTAGTCGTACTGGAAGCCGCCATTGACGGTGTTGATGAGCGTCGGCGGGAGCGACGTGTTGTCGTTCGCCTCGGGATCGAACCGGCGCTCGAAGTCGCGCTGCGCGCCAAGGGTTACCGAGAATTTCTGCGTCGTCCCGAGATTTCGCTGGAGGACGGTGGTCGCGCCGAAGAGTTCGATATTCTCCTGATCGGTTTCCAGGTAGCGCCGAACGCTGGCCGTAACGTCCGTCCTGAAATCGACTCCGGCGAGGCGTCCGCTCACGCCGAGCGCTGGATTGACGAGGAAGAGGACGTCCTCTTCCTCGTTGTCGGGGGCGGCGAATACGTTCGATTCCGCCACCGCGCTGAGATCGAGGTCCGGCTCCAGAATAAAGCGGCCAAGCTGGATGGTGCGGCGTTCATAGCCCGGGCGCGGCAGGCGGGCGACGTTCAGATTGTCCTCGGGACCCTGGGCGACCACGTCCGTCGGCAGGGCCGTCGCCGAAACGATAGCGGCGGCGGTCGCAAGCGCGCGCGCGCGCAGCGTTTTGCGGTTTCCGCGCGAAACGGGTTCTCCTGACGCTTTTCGGCGGTCAGCCATCACGGCCCCCCGGTTCTCCTGCGCCGACGTCCGGCCGCCGCGCCTAGAACCAGCCCTCGTAAACGCGGATCGTGTCTCCCGGAAGCACGCGGCTGCTGAGCGAGACCGTACCCGAAACGATCTGGCCGTCAATGGTGCGGGTGATCGCTATGCGATCGGTGTTGGCGCGGAACGTTTGTCCGCCCGCCATGGAAAGCGCCGTCAGGACGGTCATATTGGGCGAGTACGCGTACTCGCCCGGCCGATTGACTTCGCCGACGATAAAGAAGGGTCGGTATTTCTGCACCTGCGCGCTGACGCTCGGCTCTCTGACGAGGGATCTCTCGGTGATCCGCCGCTCGATCTCCATCTCGAGCTCTTCGATCGTCTTCCCCCTTGCGGAGACCGGTTCGAGCAGGGGCAGGGAGATCGTGCCGGTGTCGCTGACAATATAGGCTCCGGTCAATTCGTCGAGGCGATAGACGGTTACGCGCAATTCGTCGCCGGCGTCGAGGCGATATGGGCCCGCGGGCGCCTCGGGCAGCGTCTGAAGCGAGGCCGTCGCGCAGGCCGAAACGAACAGCAAGCCGAAAACTGCGATGATCGCGCGAATGCCCATGGATTATCCCCTTGTTCGCCCCTTTGGTCCGGAGCGGCTTGCGGCGTATGGAGACGGAGCGCCGATCCCGTCCTTTTCACCTTACCATTGTTGGTGTCTTTTCGCCGATGGCGATGATGCGGAGAATTATTAAAAAAACAGTGGCGTCGCAACGCTTTCTTACGAAGCGGCGACAGCTTTCTGTCCGCCTGCGGCGATCGCTGCTTCGGCGATCAGCGTCTCCTCGCGGCGACGCACGGCCGGCGCGAAGACCGGAGCCATGGCGAGGAGGACCGGCGTCATCCAGGCGCGGCCATACATGTGGGCTGAGGACATTGAGAATATTGCGAAAACGGCGAAAACGCCGAGGCTGAGGCCCGCCGCTTCCCGGCGGCCCTGGAAGAACGCGTTCGCGCCGCCGAGAAAAAGAATCGAAATCATCGCCAGCCATCCGATCAGCGCTGCGAGCCCGCCCTCCGTCCAGAGCAACAGGTGGGAATTATGGACCGGAGCTTCATGTTTGCTGACTTTGCGGAACTGATCGACGCCAAGGCCGATCAGCGAAGTGTCTCCGGTCATCTCCCAGGCCTCGACCATCAGCTGGTAGCGATCAGCGAAAGTCCCGGCCTCGGAGATATTGCCGGATTCAATCGCCGGCGCGACCCGGGACTGAAACGACTTGGGCAGGGGCACGTCGAACACGAAGAGGCCGGCGAGGGCGACGAGGCCAATCGCCCCGTATTTCGGCGAAAAGCCGAGCCCGCCAACGACGGCGAAGACGAAAACGCCGATGACGGTCCCGATGAGCCCGCCCGTGGAGGCGGTGAAAAGCAGAGCCGGGACAAGAACGGCCAACGCCCCCAGTACCGCCAGCGTCGAAATGAGCGCCTTGCGCTTCAGGTAAAGCAGGAAGGGAATGGTCATGCCGATGATGGCGGCGTTGGAGTTCGGATTGCCGACGAACGAGCCGAGCCGGCCGGCGCCTGACCAGAAGTTGTATCCGAAAATGGTCATCGCCTCATAAGAACCGCCGAACGCGAAATAGATGAGATATGCCGAAAGCTCGAGCATGACCGTGCCCGCGACATAGGCCTTCACGAGCAATAGCCACCGCGCACGGCCCTGATCCATCAACACCATGGGAAGAAAAACGAAGCTGAAGGCGTATTGAGCGGCCACCGGAAGCCAGCGCGGGGCCGATCCGTTGACGAGGCTGCCGACCAGAAGCCCGAACAGCATCGCTGAAAAGGCGAGAAACCAATAGGGCGTCATGCCGCCGAACGGCCGCAGGCGCAGCCCGCCGCCGAACACCAGGAGGCCGCCCGCGAAAATGTAGAGCGCATCGCTCAGTGTAAAGAGGATATCGCCGGCGCGGAAGAACAGAAAGCTGGCGAAAAACACCGCGAGCGCCGCAAGGGGGCCCGAAAGTCGGTAGAATGCGTTGTCGCTCGCCATCGCTTCCGTCTCGGCGCGCCTTCTTTCACGCGGCGGTTGCGGCCTTCCCTGCAAAGGACGCCGGGTCGCCGCGCGCGTCGTCCAGCCAGAACGACAGGTCCCGGCCAATCATGTCACTAAGCTCTTTGACGTCGTCTGCATAGAAGTTTCGCAACCGTTCGAAACTGTCGACGTCGAGCGGCGGATAGGAGACGGGACGCGCGAACAGCCCGCGCGCGCCCTCAAACAGCCTGCCGCCGCGCAAGGGCGCGACGGCCCTCTTCAAGGGCTTCAGCGCTTTGCGCATGGAAAGCGGCAGGATCGCCGTTTCGCTCGCGTTCTCGCGCATCCCAAATCTTTCCGGCGCGATATGCGGCGCGACGCCGATATGCCGGGAGATCTTTTCAATCGTCTCGCGCGGGCGGTCTTTGATGTCCTCGAAGAGGAAGACGGCCATATCGTCGGCGGGAAAGCGATCGAAAAATGCGGCCAGGCTTCTGGCGTAAAGGCCCCCCGACAGGACGCGCTCGCCATGGCCCGTTCCGTCACGGAAATACGCCGCAGGGTCGTCGCGCACCGTCCCGCGCCGATAGAGCATGCAGTAGTCCGAATAGGCGCGGTCGATGGGATTGCGCAATTGCGCGATCAGTTTCACGCCGGGCGCGTCCGCGGCGATGCGTTTTGCGGCTTCGGGATGGGCGAGATAATCGGCTGATTTCTCGCCGATCATCACGCCGTCGGGCGCATTTAAGAAAAACCTTGCGTACCAGTCGGGTCCGCGCGCGTACTCCGTCGAGAAATAATGCGGCTCGGGGGCCGGCAGGAAAAGCGCCGGATTGGCGCTCAGCTGTTTCTGGGTCCAGGTCGTCGCCGCCTTCACCGCCCCGATGACGATGAACCGGGGCGCGGGGGCGTTGTCTTTCTCACGCACGGCCATGTTACCGCGAGGCCGCTTCTATGACGTTGCGTAGCGCCGAGCCCATCTGTTCGACCTCGCGCAGGGTGAGCGTCGGGTCGACGGGCATCAGAAGGCTCGTCTGACCGAGCCGGCGGGCGTTCGGCAAGGGCGCGCGCCGTTCCGGAGCGAGACCGGCGAAGGCGTCTTCGAGATAGATCTCCGGACAGCTTCCGCTCTGGCAGGGCACGCCGAGCGCTGTCGTCTCGCGCAGGATGTCGTCGCGCTTCCAGCCGGGCGCAAGACGTTCGGGCTCAACGAACGCGTAAAACTTATAAAAGGCGTGGCGGATGTTCCCGGCGGGACGCGGCAGGCGCAGCGCCGGCAGTCCGTCGAGGACTTCGAAAAGGATGTCCGCACGCACGCGTCTTGCTTCGACCCAGGCGTCTAGTTTTTCAAGCTGGCGCAGGCCGATCGCCGCCTGCATCTCGGTCAGGCGGTAATTGCTGCCGATCGAGGCGTGGATCCAGCGAAAGGCCGATCCCGAGGATTTCTCGTGGACGAGGTCATAGTCCTTGCCGTGGTCCTTGTACGACCAGGCCCGGCGCCAGACGGGTTCGTCGCGTATGACGACCATGCCGCCCTCTCCGCCGGTGGAGATGATCTTGTCGGTGCAGAAGGAGAAGACGCCGGCGTCGCCGAAGGAGCCGACCGGTCTGCCGTTGAAGGCCGCGCCGTGCGCCTGGGCGCAGTCCTCGACAAGTTTGAGATCATGCTTGCGGGCGAGCGCGACGAGACCGTCCATGTCGCAGGGATGCCCGGCGAGGTGAACGGCGATGACGGCGCGCGTGCGCTCGGTCAGAACGGCGGCGACGCTTTCGGCCGTGATGTTCTGGCTGTCCGGGTCGACATCCGCGAATACGGGCGTCGCGCCGCAGGTCGCGATGCAGCTCGCCGAGGCGACGAAGCTGCGCGGCGTCACGACGACCTCGTCGCCTTCGCCGATCTCCAGCGCGCGCAGGGCGAGCTCAAGGCCGAGCGTGCCGTTGGCCACGGCGATCGCGTGAGGTTGGTCGCATAGCGCGGCGCAGGCTTTTTCGAAGGCGCGGCAATTGGCGCCGTGGGCGAGGGAGTTGACGCGCCCGGACTGCAAAACGCCGACGACGGCCGAGATCTCATCCTCGGCGTAGACGGGCCAGCGCGAGACGATCCTTCCGTCCGGGGCGGCGTCGCGCAGCCGCGCCGCGGCTTCCGGCGACAACGGCGGAACGGCTGAAGACTGGCGCTCCTTGAGCGGAGGGACAAAGTTCACGGGTCAGGCTCCGACGCGGACATGATCGTTGGACGCTGCAAGTCTCGGGCCCGACAGCGCCTTCTGAGCGCCCGCCGCGCCGTATTCATCGCCTTTTCCGGCGTTGACGAGCGCGAAGAGCTGTTCGCGAACGGCGAGGTCGTTTTGCGCAATGACCGCCTTTTCCAGCTGCGCGATGGCGCGTTCCAGAACGTTGAGGGCGATCGATGCGGCTTCGGCCTCGAAGACGCCGTTGATCTGCGAGGGCAGCCGCTCCTCGGCCGCGTCGAACAGCTCTTCGAACAGCTTTTCGCCGGGGCGCTTGCCGACGATCTCGATCTTGACGTCGACGTCAGGCGTCAGCCCGCAGAGCCGGACCATGCGCCGCGCGATGTCAAGAATCCTGATCGGCTCGCCCATATCGAGGACGAAGATCCGCCCCCGGAGCGTTCCCCGGTCAAGCGCGCCCTGGGTGCTCTGCAGGATCAGTTGCACGGCTTCGTGCACGGTCATGAAAAAACGCGTCATTTCGGGATCGGTGACGGTCAGCGGCATGCGCTGGCGCAGCTGCTTCTGGAATAGCGGGATGACCGAACCGCTCGAGCCGAGAACGTTTCCGAAACGCACGGTCATGAAGCGCGTGCCGCCTCCCTCCAGATCCAGCGCCTGGCAGTACAGCTCGCCCAGGCGCTTCGTCGCGCCCATCACGCCGACGGGATTGACGGCCTTGTCCGTGGAGACCTGGACCATTGCGGCGGCCCCGTGCTCGGCGGCGGCGTCGGCGACGTTGCGCGTGCCGAGGACGTTGGTCTCCACGCCCGCGCAGGGGTTCTGCTCCACGAGCGGCACGTGCTTCAGGGCGGCGGCGTGGAAAACGACGTCCGGGCGATGGCGTTCGAACGCCGCCATGACCGCGCCCCGGTTGCGAATGTCGCAGAGCAGCGGCACGATGTTCACGTTCGGGAAATTCGTGCGGATCTCGTGCTCGATCTGGTAAAGATTGAACTCCCCGGCCTCGAGCAGGACGAGTTCGTCGGGGCCGATCGAGGCGATCTGGCGCGTCAGCTCCCCGCCGATCGTGCCGCCCGCCCCGGTCACGACGACGCGCCGCCCGGACACCGCGCGCATGATCGCCGAGGTGTCGAGGACGGCGGGTGGCCGGCCCAGCAGTTCGGACATGTCGAAGGGGCGAAGCCGGATTTCGTTTCCGTCCAGATCATCGGAAACGTTCACCCGTACGACTTTCAGGCCGAGGCTCTTCGCGCGGCTGGCGAGGTCGATGTATTTCTGGTTCGCGACGACGTCGTTCTCCGACGCGATGATGAGCATTTTCGGCCGCCGCGCATCGTGCGAGAGCTCGTTCACGACGCCGTTGAGCGCTTCGAGGCCGCCGCGGATCGCGACGCCGCGGATCGTGCGGCGCACGTCGATGTCCGTTTCGTCGAGAACGGCGACCGGCCGGTAGGATTTTCCGCCGCCCGTTTCCGCCTTGCGCAGGACGAGTTCGACGTCTTCAGGCCGGCCGGCGACGATTGCAAGCGGGCCCGAGCCGGTCTCGCCGGCGGCGGCTTCGCCTTTCAGTGTCCGGATGACCTGCGGCGCTGAGCGTCGCGCGACGCGCAATCCCGCCATCGAAGCCGTCAATACGCCCCAGTGCAGAAACAGGAACGAAATCGGCAGCCGGCCCCCGGCCCCCACGAGATTGAGCGCCAGATAGGCGGTCACCGCGGTCATCGCCGCCGCGAGCACGACCGTCGTCAGATCGCGCACGGAGAAAAACCGCCAGACGCGCTTGCTGACGCCCGTGAAATAGAACGTCGCGGCGCTCGCTACAATCGTAAGGGGAATTGCGGTTGCGAGTTCGCGAAAAATGAGAGAAGACGCCGTGAAGTCAGCGAGCAGGACGGCGGCGACGCAAAGCGCTCCCACCGCCGCTCCCACGTCGAGACTGAGCATGATGAAGTATTTCAACCGCCTGTAAGAAGGCGTTGATAAACCGCTCAAGCGCATCGCAAATCCCCCACGCTTACAAACTAAACTTTCCGTAGAATGATCAGACCGTCATGGTCGTGCGGCCGCGAGCGCCACCCACCGGCTTTTCGCGAATGCAGCATTAATGACATTTCACTTTGCTCCCGTCAATTTGCAGGAACGGGTAAGCCAAATCCATACCAATAGGTATGGCACGGATGAAATTTCCCCGGTGTTGTAGCGAGCACACGACGCTGAAAGGCGAGCGCCACGGGGCTCGCGCACGCCGAGCGGGCGCTTTTTCCGGCGCCGCGCCGCGATCCGCCACCTATTGGAAAATCTGCACCGCGTCGCGCCACCGCAGGCTGTTTTTTCATCGCCCGAGACGTGATAATCCGTAATCTGTCAAGGTAAATGCGCTTAGCGCCCGGAGCCGCCCGCCGTCCCGTAGACGTTTTTCGAGAGAATGTCGCCTTTCCGGGGACCGTTCGGCCTCGATTGACGGCCCTGCTTCTTGCATGGCCGTGAAAGCAAGCATCTGCGGCGGGAGGCCGGCGACCCAAATTGATCACGATGCGTATCGCTCCGGCGGATGACGGGCGGGCGCCCTGTGCGCCTTTCGAAGGGATTGGAGACGTGCGGGAGAAATCCTGGCCATGGGGAACTGGCGGTGAAAAACGGATCGCGGCCGGGGGACTGGCCGCGCCCCTTGAAAGGCTGCCCGGCGACGGGATTCGCATATCGCGCGGCGACGAGCTTTGCGACCCGCCCGCGACAAGGGCGCCGGGCCCCGACGACGGCGACACGGACGCAATCGCCTTCGCCTTCGACTATGGCGATCTTTACACGGATGTGCTTGACGGAGATCAAGGCGCCGACCTTTCGCGCGCCCTCGCGCGCAAGGAGGACGCGGCATGAAGATAATCGTCATCTCGAGCCTGACCCTGTCGCTCCTGAACTTCCGCCGCGCGCTCCTCGAGGAAATCGTCGCCAGCGGGGACCACGACGTCATCGCCTGCGGGCCGGAGAACGACCCTGAAATCATTGAGGAACTCGCGGGCATGGGCGTCCAGTTCCGGCAGGTCCCGATGCAGCGCGCGTCGACCAACCCGATCAGCGATCTGAAGACGCTCCGGGCGCTTCACCGGCTCTTCCGCGCTGAGCGCCCGGACATCGTTCTGTCCTATACCCAGAAACCGATCATCTATGGCGGCATTGCGGCGCGCCTGTCGCGCGGGGTCCGGTTTTTCGCCATGCAGAGCGGGCTCGGCTTCGCCTTCAGCGAGCAGAACACGAACGGCGCCCTGCGCGCGATCGTGGCGTTCCTTTACCGGGTCGCCGTGCGCAAGGCCGACGCCGTCATTGTCTTCAATGGGGACGACAGGGCGGAGATGGAAAAGCACGCGATCCTGCGCGCCGATCACAAGGTCGTTCAGGTCGCGGGCTCCGGCGTCGACAAGGCCCGCTTCGCGGCCAGCGAGC
>CAZBOC010000073.1:0-11176 GCA_964493225.1 uncultured Caulobacterales bacterium
AGCGCGGCGGCGCCGTCATTGATGCCGGAGGCGTTCGCCGCCGTCACGGTGCCGCCGTCGCGCATGAAGGCGGGTCTCAGACCGGCGACACTCTCGATGGTCGCGCCTTCGCGGATATATTCGTCGTCCTCAAAGACGATTTCGCCCTTGCGCGTCTTGACCGTGACCGGCGTGATCTCATCCTTGAATTTGCCCGACTTTTTCGCAGCCTCGGCCTTGTTCTGGCTGGCGACGGCGAAGGCGTCCTGTTCTTCACGCGTGACCTGGTATTTCTCCGCCAGGTTCTCCGCCGTCTGGCCCATGTGATAGTTGTTGAAGGCGTCCCAAAGGCCGTCGACGATCATCGTGTCGACGTGTTTGAGCTCGCCCATCTTGACGCCGTTTCTGAGATGCGCGGCGTGCGGCGCGAGGGACATGTTCTCATGCCCGCCGGCGACGACGATCTCCGCCTCGCCGAGGGCGATCTGCCCCGTTCCGAGCGCGACCGCGCGCAGGCCGGAACCGCAGACCTGGTTGATGGTCATGGCCGGGCGCTCGTTCGGCACGCCCGCGTTGACGCTGGCCTGGCGCGCCGTGTTCTGACCCTGCGCGGATTGCAGGACGTGGCCCATGATCGTTTCCGAGACGTCTTCCGGCGCGACGCCAGCTCTCTCGAGAGCCGCTGCGATGACCGTACGCCCCAGTTCCGCCGCCGGCGTCGATGCGAGCCCGCCGCCGAACGATCCAACGCCGGTGCGCGTCGCCGAGGCGATGACAACCTCAACCATAAATCCTCCTTCGCGATGATGTGCGATATTGGCACACGCCCGAAGCGGACGGAACCAAGACATTCGACAAAAAACAGCCGCGGCCGCATTGGCCGCGCAAACGCAGTAAAATTAATGCGTTAGCGTCGACGACAAAAAGGATTTCGATAGCGCTGCGGCGATTATTGGGATAACAATATGTGCAGGCGCAAAAAGTCGGGTCGCGCCTTGAAAACAAACACGGCGGGGCGGAGCGCGCGGCTTCGTCGATGACGCAACGGGCGCCGGCGGGGCTCGTATCGCGGAACCGAGGCCCCGACCGACGTCCAAGGGAGGAACACCGAACCCATGTCGGAGAACAAAGCGAAATCGTCTCCCGAGGGCGACGAGGCTGCCAAGCCGATCACCATAAAGAAATACGCAAACCGCCGGCTCTACAACACGGCGACAAGCACCTATGTGACGCTTGATTATCTCTCGCAGATGGTGAAGGCGGGACAGGACTTCGTTGTTTTCGACGCCAAAAGCAACGAAGACATCACCCGGTCCGTCCTCACCCAGATTATCTTCGAGGAGGAAAGCAAGGGCCAGAACCTGCTGCCGATCCAGTTCCTGCGCCAGCTGATCCAATTCTACGGCGACAATCTGCAGTCGTTCGTTCCGTCTTATCTGGAGATGAGCATGAACGCTTTCGCCGAGAACCAGGAGAAGATTCGCGCCCAGATGCGCGACACGTTCGGTGCTGCGCCAGGCTACAACATGTTTGAAGAGACCGCGCGGCAGAACATGGCGCTGTTCGAACAGGCGATGAAGATGTTCAGCCCGATGTCGGCGGCCATGGGCTCCATGTACGGCGCGGCGAAACCGGAAGGCGCGCCGACCTCCGAGACCGAGGAAATCGGCGAATTGAAGGCGCAGCTCGCCGCGCTGCAGCAAAAACTCGACAAACTCGAAAAGTAGGGCGCAAACTCTCGCCGCGTCGCGGAGTGGAGCGTCGCCGCATCCGGCGGACGCCGCGGTCGCGCCGGGACGCCCTATGTGCGGAAGGGCGGGGCCGGCCGTTCCGTCGGCGCGCCGTCGGGCAGCCAGCTCGGATTGATTTCGGGCTTGCCGAGGAGAAAGCCCTGCAGGTAGTCGACGCCGAGGCCCTTCAGCAACATTGCGTCGGCTTCGTTGTCGACCCATTCAGCGACAGTCTTCATGCCGAAATTCCGTGCAAGGTCGAGGAGCGTGCGCACAAAAAGCTGGTTTTCGCGCGAGCTCGCGACGCCGGTGACGAACGACCCGTCGATCTTCAGTATGTCGATGTCGAGCGCCTTGAGATTCCGGAAGGACGTATAGCCCGCGCCGAAATCGTCGATCGCGAAGGAGGCGCCGAGTTCCTTGATCTCCGAGACGAACTCGATGGAGGAATCGATCGCGTCGACCACCTGTGTTTCGGTGAGCTCGACCGTGATCCGGCGCGCAAGCGACTTGTTTGCGCGCATGTGGGAGAGGTAACCGTCCGCCCACACCGCATCCTTGACCGTTTCCATCGAGACGTTGACGGCGAGATGAATGTTCGGACAGGCCGCGAGCGTGTTCGTCGCCAATTCGAGAACCCGCCGGTCGAGGAGGTGGACGAGCCCCAAACGCTCCGCGACGGGGATGAAGTCGGGCGCCGGCACCTCGCGGCCCTCCTCGTCGCGCATGCGTATGAGGCATTCATATTTTGATGGCGCTTCGCCGAGATCGGCGACGATCGGCTGGAAGGCCGTGCGGATGCGACGCTCGTTGAGCGCGGTCAGGATGACGTCCGACATGTGGGAGTTGCGTCGGCGCAGGCTGATCTGGTCGGTCTTCTCGCTGAAGGTCGACCAGCTTGAATGTCCGAGGCGGCGGGCCTGGTCGAGCGCAGCCTCGGCGCGCGTCATCGCCTGCTGCGAATTCGCCGCGCCGTCCGGCAGTTCGACGGCCCCTACGCAGATCGACGTCGCGACGCCGCCGCGTTTGGTGTCGACGACGCTTTCACGAACGAGATTGAGGAGTTTGACGCAGGTCGCGCGCAGACTCTCCTCGTCGGTCTCCTGCGTCAGTATGCCGAATTTCGTGCCCGCGACCCGGCCAATGACGTCGCCCGGCGCAAGCGCGCGCTTCAGGCGCTCAGCGATTTCAACGATCACGACGTCGGCGACGTCGAAGCCGAAATCAGCGTTGATCGCACCGAGATCGTCGATGCCCGCCAGGATATAGGCGGATTTCCGGCCGCTGCGCCCATGCTCGTCGATCCAGTCGTCGACGCATTGGCGCAGGTGAGCGCGGTTCAGAAGGCCCGTCAACTCATCGTTGCGCGCGAGCCACGCAAGACGTTCTTCGCGTTGTTTCTGGCTCTCCAGCGAGCGGATGACGCAGATGAGCCGCCGCTCGCCGCCCCCGCCGATCCAGCCGCCGCGTTCCTCGACCCAGTGGGTCTCGCCGTCGTCGCGCCGCAGGCGATACTCGCAGACATAGGTCTCCAGTTCTCCGCCGAGCGCGCGCGTGCGCATCTCGCAGACGGGACCGACGATGCGCTTTTCGAAAAGCGCGCGCTCGATGGTCTGCCCGGCGTAGGCGGCCCCGAGAAGCCGCCGCGCCGAGGCGACGTCGGACCAGTTGAATTCATTGGTTTGCGGATCGAACTCCACGAGCGTCTGAAGCGCGCCCTCGCCCGCGGGCTCGCCGCCCGCCTCGCGCCGGTCGGCCGCGTCGGATACGCTCCCGGACGACTTCGGGGCCCGCTCCCCCGGCGCAAGACCGTCATCTTCGAATTGTTGAACCCACGTATCGACGTTTTCCGCCATGGCGCCACTCAAACTGTTTGCCGGCGAAAACTACCCGCTTAGCCGTAAATAAAATTAAAACACGCTCGGTTCGAAGGACCCCGCTGCGCGGCAGGAAATTTGCTGTTAAGCATGGAATGAAACGGAAAATTCACCTTCCCGCGGTGCGCCGCGCCGGCCCGCCGGCGATCCGGCGAGACGAGCGCCGGGAAATCAACCCGAGGGCGAAAACGGCCGCCGACGCGTACCGAAAGATCGCGCGAAGCCTCCGCCCCGAGGAAAACCGTTTTGATCTAACCGCTTAGTAAAAGCTGTCGCAACTCTAGCGTCCCGTTTCGGCGACGGCGAAATCGCGGCGCGCCGTGACGGTCGTGACAATGAAGCCCGCCATCGGATCGAGCAACGTCATGCAGAGGTAGAGGAAAAAGACGGAATTGCCGAACCCCTCCATTAAGATAAACAGGAGCAGCGCGACGACGAACAGACCGAAGGACAGGCCGTGATTGATGATCGAGCCGGTGTCCGTCTTCGTCGCCCTGATCAGTTCGACGAACAACAGTCCCATGCTTCCCACGAGAAAGGCGTCGCCGAAGGTCACGCTCCACAGGTCACCCGACTGGAGCGGCAATTCGACAAGAACGACTTCCTGCCAAGGCGCGCCGCCGACGTCGCCGACGCCGGAGATCGTCAACCCGGCGTAAACGATCAGGCTGATCAACAAGAGCGGTGTCATCAGCAACATGGTGGCGCTCCTCTGCTCGCGTGTGCCGCCAAATCAATTGGCGATAATCTCTTCATAGCACAACACATGCCGGCCTAAAGCTCTGAAATATCGATTGGCCCGCGGGCGCGATCATTTAGCCACATGACGCCGAGCAAATCGCGAAAGGCGACGCCGAGACGCCCGAGATTGGTGTATTTCGAGGAACCGTGGAGCCGCGGGCGGTGGTTGACGTCCATGAATTCGACCGCGAAGCCCTCGCGTCGCATCAGGGCCGGCAGGTAGCGGTGCATGTGGTCGAAATAGGGCAAACGCAGATAGGCCTCGCGGTAGAACACCTTCAGGCCGCAGCCAGTGTCCTGCGCGCCGTCGCGAAGGGCCGCGGCGCGAATGTCGTTGGCAAGGCGCGACGCCCATCGTTTCGCAGCCGTATCCTGTCGCTTGCGCCGCTCGCCCGCCACCATGGCGAGAAGCTCTGGGGCCCCGTTCCGCGCCAGGGAGCGCCACAGCGCCGGTATGTCGGCCGGATCGTTCTGCCCGTCGCCGTCGAGCGTGGCGATCACCGGTGCGCGCGCGGCGAGGACGCCGGTGCGGATCGCGCGGCTCTGTCCGGCGTTGGCGTGGTGGGCGACCACCCTGAGGGCCGACGTAACCGCCATTTCGCGCTGCAAAACAGCGCGCGTCGCGTCCGTGGAGCAATCGTCGACGATGACGAATTCGGCGCTTTCCCCCTCGAGCGCGGCGGCCATCTCCGCGATGAGGCGGGCCGCCCCGCCTTCTTCATTGAACATGGGCGCGACGATGCTGATCGCAGGCGCATCTTCCGCCAGCGAGTTCTTCGACAGGCGAAAGAACGGCGCGGGGTATGAATTTTTCGGCATCTGCTGGCCCACGTCTTATACCGCGCGCGCCGATTGCGCTGTAGAGGTCAACCGCGCGTCCATCGCAGAAACCGGAACGAAAACATAGGTCGCCGGGTGAATTTCCAGAGGTTTTTTACAGAGTTCCTCCACACGCGGCGGCGCGCCGCCGGGACGGGGCCGACAACGCCCGGAGGGCGCAGCCTCCAGGCCGCGGCCATCGATCCCGCGCAATGGTCCGAAGGAGGGCGCATCACGCCCGTGGCCGCCTTTGCGCTCTTCATCGCCTTTCTCGGCGTCTTCACGACGCCGCCGCTTGACCGCGACGAAGCGCGCTTCGCCCAGGCGACGGCGCAAATGCTGGAGACGGGCGATTTCATCCGCATCCGCTTCCAGGACGAGGAGCGCAACAAGAAGCCTGCGGGCATCCACTGGCTCCAGGCGGCGAGCGTCGGTCTGTTTTCCTCAGCCGAGGCGCGACAGATCTGGGCCTTTCGGTTGCCTTCGGTCGCCGGCGCCGCGGCCGCCGCAATCTTCACCTATCTTGCCGGGGCGCGGCTGTTCGGCGTTGGAACCGGGTTCCTCGCCGCGCTCCTTTTGGCCTCCGCGCCTTCATTCGCCGGTGAGTCCATGATCGCGAAGACTGACGCGGTCCTACTGGCGAGCGTGTGCGCGGCGCAATTCTTCATGATTGAAATCATCGCGCGGACCCGCGAAGGCCGGCGCGTCGGTCCCGCCGCGCCCGCCGGCTTCTGGTTCGCCGTCGCGGGCGGCGTCCTGATCAAGGGTCCGGTCACGCCGATGGTCGTCGGCCTGACGGCGCTCGCCTTCTGGTTTTCGCAGCGCGATCGCAAGTGGGCGAGGGCCATGCGCCCCTTCGCCGGGCTTGCGATCGTGGCGGCCTGCGTCGCGCCCTGGGCGATCCTGATCGGGCTCGAAACCGGGGGCCGCTTCTACGCCGACGCAATCGGCGGCGACATGCTGGGAAAGGTGGGCGCGGCCCAGGAGCGCCATTCGGGTCCGCCCGGTTATCACCTCTTGCTGGTTTGGCTCCTGTTCTGGCCGGCCGCGGCCATGCTTCCGCGCGCAATCGCGAATGCCCTTCAAGATCGCGGCGACTGGCGCGCCGGCTTGCTCCTCGCCTGGGTTTTCCCGAGCTGGCTGGTTTTTGAACTGACCGCGACCAAGCTCCCCCACTATACGCTTCCGCTCTATCCCGCTCTCGCGATCCTGTGCGCCCAGGCTGCGGCGGGCGGCGACCGCCTGTCCCGTGACACGCTGCGCCGCCTTGGCGCGGGTCTCTACGCGGCGGTCGGCCTCCTCGCGGTCGCAGGCGTCATCGCGCTGATTATCGCCTACAGCCCCGAAAAGGCCCGCGCGCTTCAAGTGGCCGGCGCGCTCCCGATCGTGGGCGTCGGAGCCTGCGCGGCGCGGTGGTTCTGGCGCAGAGAAAGTCTGAAAGGGGCGTACGGCGCCGTCGCGACATCGGCCTTGCTCGCCATTCTCATCCTGCAGGTAATCTTGCCGGGCCTTGAACGCCTGCAGGTGTCGGCACGCATCGCCGAAGCCCTCGAAGCCGCAGGCCGCCACCCGGTCCGGAACGGCGCGCCGGCGACGGCGCTCTCGGGCTATTACGAGCCTTCGGCGGTCTTTCTGCTGGGGACGGGGACCCGTCTGACCGACGGCGGGGAAGCCGCGCGCTATCTTCTGGAAACGCCCGGCGCGGCGGCCGCCGTGGAAGCGCGCGAGGAAGACGCTTTCCGCAAAGAGACGCAAAGGCTCGGCATATCCGTTGCGCCCCTTGCCGTCGTCGACGGCCTTAACTACTCCAACGGGGACGACGTCGCGATCACGATCCATGTTCGCGCATCCGAGTGACCTCTGAGTGGGCGAACGAGCGCGATTGCAGATGACCCCGTCTTCGCCCGCCGAGCCGCCAGCCCCCAAATCGCTTCGCGCGCCGCCGCATCCGCGCGAAAGCCGCGGCGCGGCGCCGGAGACCGCAGTGCGCTTTTTCTTCGTCGCCGCCGGCGCGGTCACGCTCGCGCGCCTCGCGGCGCTCTTCGCGAGCGACATCAATCTCGGCCCCGACGAAACACAGTATTGGTTCTGGAGCCTGACGCCCGCCTTCGGGTACTTCTCCAAGCCGCCGATGATCGCCTGGTTCATCGCCGCGACGACCGCAATTTTCGGCGATGCGGAATGGGCCGTGCGCCTCAGCGCGCCGCTTCTCCACCTCGGCACGTCGCTGCTGCTTTATGTTCTCGGACGCCAGCTTTACGGCGCGCGCGCGGGCGCGTTCGCCGGGCTCGTCTGGGTGACGCTGCCGGGGGTTTCGCTCTCCGCGATGGTGATTTCAACCGACGCGCTGCTTCTGTTTTTCTGGTCGGCGGCGCTGATCGCCTATTTTCGGCTGGCGCGGCCGGATTCTGAAAACCCGCCTCGGGCCGGCGCGGCCAGCCTGTGCGCCGCGTTAGGGCTCGGGATCGCGTTCGGCCTCGGCTTCCTGTCGAAATACGCCATGATCTATTTCATCCCCGGCGCGGTTCTCGCCTGGGCGCTGTCCCGCGCCAGGCCGCGCGCATCGCAGATCGCTCTCGCCGGCGCGGCGGCGCTGGCCCTGATTGCCCCCAACATTGCATGGAACGCGCGCAATGACTTCCAGACGCTGGCCCACACCGCGGCCAACGCAGATTGGAGCCGCGACTTCGCCAATCCCGCGGCGCTTCTCGAATTCCTCGGCGCGCAGTTCGGCGTCTTCGGTCCGGTCACCTTTGCGCTCCTGATTGTCGGGGTCGCCCAGATCGGCGGGCGGATCGCCTATGATCCGCGCAGGGCGCGGGCGGACCTCAGCCTTCTCGGCTTCGCCGCGCCGCCGCTCCTGATCGTTTCGGCGCAAGCCTTCATCTCTCGGGCCCATGCGAACTGGGCGGCCGCCGCCTTTCCCGCCGCCGCCGTTCTTGTCGCGGCCTGGGCCGACCGGTCCGCGCGGGCGCGCGCCTTCAAAGGGGGCGTCGCGTTCAACGCCGCCGCCGGCGCCGTATTCATGATCGGCGTCGTCAATTTCGCTTTCGCCGACGCCCTCGGGCTCTCCAACGTCGTCAAGCGCGTGCGCGGCTGGCCCGAACAGGTCGCCGAGATTACGCGGCGCGCGGGCGACTATGACGCGATCCTGATCGACGACCGTGAATTGATGGGGGCCGTCCTCTATTACGGCCGCCGGAGCGACGCCCCGGTCGTCGCGTGGAATTCCAACAACCGCGTGGAACACCATTACGAGGCTTTCAACGCCTTTGATCCCGGGCGCCTCAACACGCTTTTGTTCGTCACCCCCAATGCGGACGCCGTCGCCGTGCGCGGACGTTTCGAGCGGATCCGCCGTCTCGGCGAAGCGACCGCCGAGCTCAAGGGGGGACGTTACCGGCGTCTCTATCTCTTTGCGCTGGAAGGCTACATTCTCGGATCGGAGCCGAAGTCCGGCAGGCCGCAACCGCGTGAAGACCGTTCATGAGGGCGGGCAGCGACGCCCGCGCCCGTCCACATCATTGGTAAAAACACGCGACCAAGCGCCAGCGCCCGCAGGCGCGCCCTCAACGGGACAATTGCCGCACGACCATGCCCCGGGCGCGGCGGAACCGGGCCCCGCCGAGGGCCCCGAAGCTGACGATGGCGAGACCGCGCGAGGCGAGGCGGTTCGCATATTTGGCGTAGAAGGAAATCCACAGCGCCGCCCAGACCATCCAGTGGAAGGGAGCCGGGTATTCAGCGCTGAAATGGGTCCGGAAATAGCGCAGCATGCTGATCGTCTTGCGGCGCTCCACCCGCATCGGATTGACGCGGCAGGAGCTCATGAAGTGGGTCACGCTCACATGCGGATTGAAATACACGTCGCCGCCCGCCCGGCCGAAGCGGAGACAGAAATCGACGTCCTCCACATGCAGGAAGTATCGCTCGTCCATGCCGTTCACCGAGAAATAGTCCTCGCGCGGCAGAAAGAAACAGGCGCCGGAAATGGTCGGAACCCTCGCAACGGATTTCGGGCACTGGTCCGCGTGAAGATTGAAACGCCGGAAATACGGGTGGCGCGGCGCGAAGCGGTAGAGCTTCGTCGCTTCGACGAAGGCGCGCCAGGGCGTCAGCGTCGCGCGCCGCGAGCCCTGCTGTTCCGGTCCGTCGGGATCGACCAGCTTCGCCCCCACGAGCCATGGGCGCGGCAGCGTTTCGGCGTCCTCCAGAAGACGCGCCACGCCGCATGAGGGCATCACCGCATCCGGGTTGAGAAAGAGGAGGTAATCGCCCGTCGCGCCGCGGGCCCCGAGATTGCAGGCCTTGGCGAAACCGACATTGCCCTGGCCGCTGATGATCCTGACGGGCGCGCCGTCGGGCGAAGCTGCAGCGGCGGTGGCGACGGCCCCCGTCCAGTTGCCGTTGTCGACGACGATAATCTCGGAAATTTCGGGCTGCGCCTTGAGCGACGCGATCGATCGGGCGAGCAGGGGCCCGGTGTAATAGCTGACAATGATTGCGGAGACCGAATTCGGACAGGCGCAGGCTTCGATGCGCTGTTTGATCGCTACCGTCGACACTTACTCTGCACCCCTCTGAAGCACGACCAACCAAGGCTGCGGCGCTTATCCCGCGCCATTCATAGGCCCGCCATCGAAATACACAACGCTTTGGTTAACGGAATGTAACAGCGCTACACCCGCAATCGCGAAACCCAATCCGCCCAGCCGCCATACCTGCCAGAGGCTGGCTTCAACAAAAGCCAGCACCGCGAAAACGCACGCAACTGCCGCGACGGTACGCGCGAATTGTTTCAGTATTTTATCGTTCCGGAGCGAAAGCCAGCCCGAAATCATTAAAATCACGGCAAAAATCCCGCATGGCGCGCCAAGCTCCATGGCGACTTGCACGAATAGATTGTGCGGGTGGGTGGGCATGATTTTCAACGGTATGGCGGAGCCCGCGACGTCGACGGTCACGCCGCGGGCGTGCACCGAACGCGCAGCGTCCGCGCCGCAGCCGAAGGGCGCGCACTGAACGGCGGCCTCGCCGGCGGCCCGCCAGGCGTGGAGCCGCTGGACCCATGAGGGCGGCGCGGCGGCGCCAAGCGCCTCGGCGATTTCTTCAACAGGCAGCGCTGTCGCCGCCAACGGCGCGACCATGAAGAACCCGGCGAAACCGAAGGCGAGCGCGGCGAGCGTTGTCCGCGGCGCGACGGCGGCCGCTCCGGCGCCGAGGACGCCAGCGAGGAGCGCCGCGGCGTTGGCGATGACGCCGAGCCGCAGCGTCGCTGCCAGCAGCAGGCTCCCCAGAACGAACGCGGAAAGGGCTGCGGGCCAGACCGGCCCGGGCGCGCGCAGCGCAACGGCCGCCGCTGGAAATCCCGCAAGGACGACGAGCGCGGCCCCGCGCGACAGCGCGGTCATGTCCTTGAACCTTTCCGGCGACAAATCCTCGGGCGGCGTCAACGCGCGCAGAAGACCGCCGGTGAGCGCCTCGAAGAAAATGAGCGCGGCGCCCGCCGCGACGGTTCCGACAAAGACCTTCGCCAGCAACGCGCATTGCCCGGGCGGACGACGGCCGATCTCCCAGACGACGGCGCCCGCCGCGACGACGGGAAAGAAGACGCCGAGGGCGAGGGCCGGCTTCAGGCCTTGCGGCGACCAGAACCCCGAGATGAAGATCCAGACGCAGAACGCCAGAAAGGAGAGCGCGCACATGGTCAGCGGGTCGCGCGGGTCGGGGCGTAGGAGAAACTTCCCGACGCCCTTGACCCAGGGCTCGGCCCGCGTCGCGACCGCGAGCCCCATCGCGAGGATCATGATCCCGGCGCCGCGAAGGGCGAGGACGACTACGACCGGAAAGAGCGCCGTCACGGCGATCAGGACCGCCATGATCGCCTGCTCATGGCGCGTCTCGCCGAGGCTCTTCAAGGATCAGCCCCCTGATCTCAGATCCGGCGGCGTCGCCTCCGGCCCGTAAGCCGCGAGCGCCTCTTCGAGCGCCATGACCTTCTGGCCCTTGTCGCCGAGGCGGCGGATCGAG
>CAZBOC010000074.1:0-11167 GCA_964493225.1 uncultured Caulobacterales bacterium
GGGGGTGAGAGGCCGATTAACCCGCCCCGCCCCGCGCCCCCCCCCGCGGGGGGCGGGCCCCCGCGCCGCTCTCAAAGCGCCAGCGATCCGTACTCATCCGTTCCAGAGAAGTTGAAAGCTCCATGAAAAAACTCGTCGCCGCCGCGCCGTTCTTCGCCGCCGTCAGCCTGTATGCGGGCGCCTTCGCCGCCGAACGCGTGGAGAAGGGCGCGCTTGTTCTCGAAAACGTTCCGGAAACGCCGCCGGCGCTCGCCGAACGCCTGCGCCAGTATCAGAACACCCGCAGCGCCGCTCTCGCCGGGTTCGCAGCCGACGGCGAAGGCGTGTTCATCTCCACGCGTTTCGGTGAAACGACGCAGGTCCACCACGTCGAGCAGCCGCTCGCGGCGCGGCGACAACTCACATTCTATGATGAACCGATAGGCGCCGCCCCGTCCCCGGTCGATCCGGCGGCTTTCGTTTTCACGCGCGACGAGGGCGGCGACGAGAATTACCAGATCTTTCTGTTCGATCGGGAAACCGGCGAGGCGCAACGGCTTTCCGACGGCGCAGGCCGCAAGGGCTCTCCTGTTTGGTCAGCGGACGGAAAAATGCTCGCCTGGTATACGACCCTCGAGGGAACCGAGCGCGGCATCGTCGTCGCCCCCGCGGACGATCCCGAAGCGCGGCGCATCGTCCACCGCGAGGAGGCGTGGATGGCGCCCGGCGACTTCTCCGCTGATGCAAGCACGCTGATCCTTTTCAATTTTGTTTCGGTCAATGAGAGCCGGATCAGTCTGCTTGACGTGGACAGCGGCGAGATCACGCCGGTTAATCCGAGCGAGGAGAAAATCTCCCACGGCGACGTCGAGTTCGGCGCCGACGACAATACGCTCTATTTCACCTCGGACGAGGACGGCGAGTTCCGCAATCTTTATCGCTACGACATCGCAAGCGGCGAGAAGGAGAACCTTACCGCCGACATCAACTGGGACGTCTCGGACGTCGAAGTTTCGCCCGACGGCGCGACCTACGCTTTCGCGACCAATGAGGCGGGCGTCTCCAAACTCCATATCCGGCGCGCGCGAGACGATCGCGACCTTCAGGGTCCGGAGTTTCCGGCCGGCGTCGTCTACGGCCTTGAGTTCTCACCCGACAGCGCCTTGCTCGGCTTCACGCTGAACGCCGCGGACGCGCCGGGCGACGTCTACACCTGGTCCCTCGGCCGCCGCGGCGAGCTTGTGCGTTGGACCGAGAGCGAAGTCGGCGGCCTCAACCCGGAGAGCTTCGTCGAGCCGGAACTCTTCGACTACCCGACATTCGACAAGGTCGACGGCGCGGCGCGGCGCATTCCCGCCTTCATCTACAAGCCGCGGGGCGAAGGTCCGCACCCGGTCATCATCTCGATCCATGGCGGTCCGGAAGGCCAGTCGCGTCCGACCTTCTCCTCCGCCTATCAGTTCTGGACGAACGAACTCGGCGCGGCGGTGGTCCTGCCCAACGTGCGCGGCTCGACGGGCTTCGGCAAATCCTACGTGACGCTCGACAATGGCCGCAAACGCGAGGATTCGGTCAAGGACATCGGCGCCCTGATCGACTGGATCGCCAACCAGCCGGACCTCGATCAGGACCGCATCGTCGTCTATGGCGGTTCCTATGGCGGTTATATGGTCCTTGCCTCGATGGTCCATTACAGCGACCGGCTAGCGGGCGGCGTCGACATTGTCGGCATCTCGAATTTCGTGACCTTCCTGGAAAACACGGCGGAGTACCGCAAAGACGTGCGGCGGCCGGAATATGGCGACGAGCGAGACCCGGAAATGCGCGCGTTCCTGGAGGAAATCTCGCCCCTGACGCGTGCGGATGAAATCAGGAAACCGCTGTTCATTATTCAGGGCCTCAACGATCCGCGCGTGCCGGCGTCGGAAGCCGACCAGATCCTCGCCGCCATGCGCGCCAATGATGTTGAAGCCTGGTACATGGCCGCCAAGGACGAGGGCCACGGCTTCCGCAAGAAAACGAACCGGGACGCGATGACCGAAGCGGTCGCCCTGTTCCTGGAGAGGCTGTTCGACGAGGCGCAATAGGTTCAGCCGTGAAAGGAACGGTTCAAATCTGAAGCTTTGCCGGGTCCGGGGGCGGTCAGATCGGCGGCCCCCTACCCCGCGGCGGCGACGGAAGCTTTCACGCGGCCGCCGAGACCCTTTGGCTCGTAGACGCGCCAGGACCAGAAATGGTTGCCGCCGCTGCGCTCGGTGCGCGACCAGCCCGTATATCGCAGCCGCCGGTCGAGCATCCAGTTGAGATAGCCATGGGCGCAAAGGAGCACGTCGCCCTCGCGCGACAGCGCCTCGAGGCGGCCGGCGACCTTCGCGACGCGCCGCCACGCGGCGAGATGGCCTTCAACCCCGCGCGGCGCGTAGCCCCAGAACCAGAAGCCGCGCGAGATCACGCCCCACTGGCCGGGCCGCAAACGCAGGAACGGGATCGGCGGCGGCGGCAGGGCCGCCTCGATAAAGAGAGGATCGGCCGGCACCTCGCGCCCGCCCCCGGTCGCGAGCCGCGCCGTCTCGATGGCGCGCGGCAGCGTGGACGACAGGACGGTCGCCGCGTTCGCCGCGATCCGTACGAGCCCATCGGGGGGGCGCTCGTCGGGATGGAGCCCGCTCTGGTCATACTGCGCCCACCAGGCGCCGTATTCGCGCGCGCTGATACGCATGTCCCGCGAAAGATTGGGGCGCCCGTGGCGCGCCGTGATGATGCGTCCGCTCATGGTCTGGTGAGTGTTCGCCCGCTCCGGACCGACAGTACTGGCGGGTTTTCCGGCGTCCATCAAGGCGCCGAGACTAACGCTTCCACATGGGCGGCGACGCTTGCGCCGAGGGCGTCTAGGTCGTAACCGCCCTCAAGCAGCGAAACGACGCGCCCGGCGCATTTGTCCGCGGCGAGCGCTGCGATCTCGCGGGTGATCCACGCATAGTCGTCTTCGACAAGGTCGAGGCCGCCGAGGGGGTCGGCCCGGTGCGCGTCGAACCCGGCGGAGATGACGATGAGGTCGGGATCGAAGTCTGACAACGCCGGGAGGAGCCTCTCGCCCCAGGCGCGGCGAAAGCCTGCGCCCGCGGTTCCTGTCGGCAGCGGCGCGTTGACGATATTGTCGAAGGCGCCGCGATCAGTCTCGCGGCCCGTTCCCGGATATTGCGGCCATTCGTGGGACGACGCGAAGAACGCGTTTTCATCGTCCCAGAAGGCGGCCTCGGTGCCGTTGCCGTGGTGCACGTCGAAATCAACGACGGCGACGCGCCGGGCGCCATGGGCGGCGCGCGCGTGAAAGGCGGCGATGGCGGCGGAGTTGAAGAAACAAAACCCCATTGCCCGGTCAGGCTCGGCGTGGTGGCCGGGCGGACGACAGGCGACGAAGGCGTTTTCCGCCTCGCCCCTGAAAACGGCGTCGACCGCGGCGACCGCCCCGCCCGCGGCGCACAGCGCGGCCATCAATGAGGACGGCCCGAGAAAAGTGTCGGCGTCGATCTGCGCCAGCCCTTGCGCCGGCGCGGCGCGCTCGATCGCCTCGCGAAAGCGCGCCCCGTGGACGCGGTCGACGGCCTCGGCCGGCGCGGGCGGCGCCGTGCGACGCGCGGCGCCGGCGAAGGTCTCGGCGCCGAGGGCTTTCTCCACGGCGCGATAACGTCCCTGGTGCTCGACATGGCCCGGCGGAACCTCGTGTTCGCCGAACACCGCGTTTTCGTAGATGATCGTTTTCACCATGGCCCTTATTCCGGCAGCGCCGCGAGAACGTCGCGCACGAACTGATCGACGTCGAAATACTCTCCCGGCCGGCCGTCAAAGCCGCGGCGGATAACGAGGATGTTCCGCGCCGGGATGATGAAGAGATATTGCCCGCGATTGCCGCGCGCCGCATAGGTCCCCTGCGGCATGGCGTGGGCCTCGCCGTAAAGCCACCACTGGGCGCCGTAGCCGGGCCGGGCGGGCCCCGTCTCTCTGCGGGGCGGCTGGGCGGGCGCGGGCGTCGCGACATAGGACGTCCAGCCCTCGGGCAGGATCCGAACGCCTTCCCAGACGCCGTCATTGAGGTGCAAAAGGCCGAGCCGGGCGAGATCGCGCGCCGTCGTCCAGACCTGGCTCGACATCACGAAGTCGCCGTTCCAGTCAGTCTCAAGAAACGTGTTCCGCATGCCGATCGGATGCAGGACGTTTTCGAAGGGAAACCGCCAGTAAGCGTCGTCGTCCGCGATCGCCTCGCGCAGGGCCCGCATGGCCGCCATCGTGTCGTTATTGGCGTAGCGCCAACGTGCGCCGGGCGACGCGACGAGGCGGTTCGTAATCGCATGGTCGACGACCCGGCCGCCCCCGAAATAGACCGCGTCCGTCCGATTTCCCGGTGTGAGTTGCGTGAGCCCCGACGCCATGTGGAGAAGGTTCTCCAGCGTAATCGCGCCGCGCGGATCGCCCGGCGCGCTCCAGGCCGCAAGGCGGGCGGGCGCCTCGACCGCGATCAGGCCTTCGCGCACCGCGGCGCCGAGGACCGTCGCCGCGATCGATTTCGCCACGGACCAGGTGCGCTGGGGGGTCCCGGCGTCAAATCCTTCGCGATATTTCTCCGCGATGATTTTTCCTTCGCGCATGATCAGGATCGCGGTCGTGTCTGATCCCTCGCCGTAGGTCTTCGCATCGAACGCCGCATCGACGATCGCAGCGATCCCCGGATCATTGGAGAGCGCGACCTCCAGAGGCGCGCCTGCGGGCTGCGTCCGCGGCGAAACCCCGGGCAGAGGGAAATCAGCTGCCGCCCGCGCGCCCGCGGGCAGCTGCGCGCAGCCGAGATGGGGCCGCCAGCGCGCGGCGCGGGGAGGAAGATCGTCCGCGAAGGCGACCGTCGCGGTCTTCGTCTTCTCGTCGATGATCGCCTCCGGAAGCGCGGCCATGGCCTCGACGAAATCGCCATATATCCGGTCAAGTTCGTCGCGGGCGATTTGTTCGGGCGGCCGTCCGGCGTTAAAGGTCGCCGAGCAGGTGAAGGCCGCCTTGTAGCCGGCGGCCAGCGACAGCCTCGCGCGGTCGGGCGCCTCAGCGGCGAGTCTTTGCGGCGAAATCATCGCCAGAAAGGCCGCGGCGCCCGCGCAGAAGAGCAATATGGTTTTCATGGCGGTTCCTCGTTAATGACTTCTTAGCCATGAGCGCCGCCATATGCTACCTGGGCGCAGCGACGCCGGTTTGTCGGCGCGAGGGCGCGGCGTCTTTTCAGACCGCCGGCGCCCCGCCCGGCAAAGGGCCGCACAGGATTGGCGACGCGCCTTACGACCGTTGCGGAAGGAAGTATGGGGGATGAAAACGACTAGTCTGAAGACAATCCTGCTTGCTGCGCTCGTTCTCGGCGTCGCACAGGCGCGCGCCGCGCAGGCGATCGGCGAGAATGAAGCGGCGCCGGAGGCCCCGCCGTTCTACGCCTGGCTCCAATCGTTCCGCAGCGAAGTCATTGCGGCGGGCGTCAACCCGGAGGTCGTGGCGGAGACCTTCGGAACGATCGCCCTCAATGAACGCGTCTTTGAGTTGAACGACAACCAGCCTGAATTCTCGCGAACGATCTGGGACTATCTCGACGGGGCGTTGTCCGAGACGCGGATCGCCAACGGCCGCGCGCGGTTTGGGGAAAACCGGGCGCTGCTTGCGCGCATCGAAGAGACCTACGGCGTCGACGCCGAAATCATCGTTGCGATCTGGGGACTTGAATCCTCATACGGCGCGGTCATGGGCGACCACGACGCCCTCGGCGCGCTCGCAACGCTCGCATGGACCGGCCGGCGCACCGCCTATGGCCGCAACCAGCTGATCGGGGCCCTGAAAATCATCCAGAACGGATACGCGGCGCGAAACCAGCTGCGCGGCTCCTGGGCGGGCGCCATGGGCCAGACCCAATTCATCCCGACGACCTATCTCGCCCATGCGGTCGACCACAACGGCGACGGCGCGCGGGATATCTGGAACGATCTCGGCGACGTATTCGCGTCGACGGCGAACTATCTCTCGCGCTCGGGCTATCGCGGCGACAAGTCATGGGGCGCGGAGGTCGTTCTGCCTCCGGATTTCGATTACGCCGCCGCGGCCGCCGGCCTGCGCCGCGCCGTCGCCGAGTGGGCCGCCGAGGGCGTGCGGGCTTCGGACGGTTCGCTTATCGCGCGGTTTGACCCGAACCTTCGTGGACGGATTTTGACCCCTGCGGGCGCATCGGGTCCGTCGTTCATCGTGTTCGGCAATTTCGACGCGATCCTGAAATACAACAACTCTACTTCCTATGCGCTCGCCGTCGGCATGCTGTCCGACGCCGTCTCCGGCGGCGACGCGACTTTGCGGGGCGACTGGCCGCGGCAGGACCGCGCGCTCAGCCTGGAAGAACGCAAATCGCTGCAGCAGGCGCTGATCGACAAGGGTTACGACCCCGGTCCCGTCGACGGCATTATCGGGGCCGGCACGAAACGGGCTCTGCGCGCTTGGCAGAAGGCCAAGGGCGCGCCGGCCGACGGTTACGCGTCGGCCCGCGTGCTCCGGGAATTGCGCGCGCCCTAAAAGCGCTCGACGACGCGGGCGAGGCAACATTTTCGCTCAGCGATCGCGAAGAATTCGCTCAACGGCCTTGCCGAGCGAAAGCACCACGCCTATAACGCGCACTTGCTGCGTCGCACAAATCTTGATCGGCGGGGCGATTTCTAGGGCAATGGAGGTGTTTTCATGACGGAAGCTGCGAAACCGGTCGATAACGGCGCTGCGAAAAAAACGACGCCGACGTCGACGAGTAAAACAGAAAAGACGAATGCGTCCAGCGCAACGAAGGACGCTTTTGGAGCCGGCGAAAATTTCGCCAAGGCGGCCCAGGACCAGATCGAAACGTTTTTCTCCGCGTTCACTGAGAATGCTGAGAACGTCCGCACCCAAACGGACGACATGGTCAAGGCGGTCCGCGAAAACTTCGAGACGACTACCGAGCGTTTTCAGCCCGTCAACGCCGAACTCATGAACTTCGCGCGCGAAGAAGTCACTGACGCCGTCGACTTCGCCAACGAACTCAGCCGCGCCAAAACGATGGCCGACGCTCTGGAAATCCAGCGCGACTACTGGACTAATCTTTTCCAGACCCGCATGGAGCGGGCGCGCGAAATGACGGAAACCACGGTCAAGGCGGCGCAGGAAAGCTTCGAGCCTATGAATGCGGCGATGACGGCGAGCCTGAAAACCGACACCTTCAGCAAGATGTTTCCGATGGCCGGACCGTTCACGACGAAGTAGGGCCCTTTCGTCCCCCTCGCCATGGCGCGAGAGGCTGACAACAACGCCGCCTTTCAACATGCCGACGTTGAATGGCGGCTGCTCGACGACGGCGCGTCGCGCCTGCGTTCGGTCCGTTTCGACGACATTTATTTTTCAGGAGAGGGGCCGAGCGAAAGCGACCATGTTTTCGTTTCAGGCAACCGCCTGGCCGCGCGTTTCGGCGAAGCTTCGCGTTTCGCAATTGGCGAGCTGGGCTTTGGAACCGGCCTCAACTTTCTCGTCGCCTGGCGTCTTTGGGATGCGCATAAAAAACGCCCGGGCGCGAGCCTCGACTTCTTTTCCGTTGAAAAATTTCCCGTCGCGCCGGTCGATCTCGATCGCGCCCATGAGGCCTGGCCGGAACTCGCCGATCGCGCCGCGCGCCTGCGCGAGCGCTGTCCGCCCGCAGCGCCGGGACTGCATCGCATCTCGGTCGCCCCGGACGTCTACTTGACGCTCGCCTTTGGCGATGCGGCGCAGATGCTGGCGCGCATGGAAGGACGTTTCGACGCCTGGTTCCTCGACGGCTTTTCTCCCGCGAAGAACCCTGAAATGTGGACCCGGGAGGTCTTCCAGGAGATCACGCGCCTGTCGCGTCCGGGCGCCACGGCGTCGACCTTCACCGTCGCCGGCGCTGTTCGGCGAAACCTTGCCGACGCCGGCTTCGCCATTGAGCGAAGCCCGGGGTTCGGGCGCAAAAAGGAGATGCTCACGGCCGTCTTTCGCGGGCGACCCGACGGGACCGGCAAGCGCAAACCCTGGCATGCGCCGGCGCCGGGAGACCTCGCGCCCGGCGGCCGCGTCGCCGTCATCGGAGCCGGCGTCGCCGGGGCGAGCCTCGCCCGTGCGGCCCTCAGGCGCGGCCTTTCGCCGACAGTGTTCGACCCGTTCGGGCCAGCGACGGGCGCTTCGGGCAATCCCGGCGGCCTTGTCATGCCCCGCCTCGATCTCGGCGAGGCCCCGGCGGCGCGCTTTTTTCGACAAGCCTATATCCACGTCGTCGGACTGCTCGCCGATCTCGAGCAAGAGACGTCTGCGGAGATATTCAATCCCTGCGGCGTTCTCCTGAAGGCGACCGACGAAGCGGGCCGCGCGCGCATCGAACGGCTCGCCGCCGCGCCGCCGCTGCCCCCGGAGTGGATGGAGGCGCGCGACGACGGCTTGTTCTTCCCCCAGGCGGGCGTCGTCGATCCACGCGCCCTCGTCGCCGCGCTGATCGAGGGCGCGCAAATCCTGACCGAAAGGGTCGAGCAGATCGTCGATCTCGGGGAGGAAATCGCGGTTCGGACAGATGCCGGCCGGCGCGTTTTCGACCGCGTCGTCATCGCCAACGGCGTCTCGGCGCTCAGG
This sequence comes from uncultured Caulobacterales bacterium, assembly GCA_964493225.1. Classification (GTDB taxonomy): domain Bacteria; phylum Pseudomonadota; class Alphaproteobacteria; order Caulobacterales; family Parvularculaceae; genus JAJFFW01. Next base: position 8,653 of record CAZBOC010000074.1, read on the forward strand.
CTCCTGCCGGCGCGCTCGCTGCCCCTATCGCCGGTAGCCGGTCAGATCGACTGGTTTCCCGGCGCGCCCTCCCCGCAAGGGGCGGTCGCCGCCGGCCCTTATCTCGGCCCCGCTCCAGGCGGCGGCATGATTTGCGGCGCGACCTATGACCGAAGGAGCGGCGCGCGCTCGCCGGCGGCGAGCCTCGAAGCGTCGCGCGAGAACATCGCCGCCGCAGCCAGGATCGCTCCCCACGCCGTGAAAGGTCTGGACCCGGCGAGGTCCCGCCCCCGCACGGCGATCAGGTGCCAGACGCCGGACCGACTGCCGGTGGCCGGACCATTGCCCGACTGGCGCTCATACGCCGGCGACTACGACGATTTGCGCTTCGGGCGGCCCCTCGATTATCCGTCGGGGCGCATGCAACGCGGCCTTTTCATTCTTTCGGGGCTCGGATCGCGCGGGCTCGTTACGGCGCCCCTTTGCGCGGATTTCGTCATGAGCGAAATCGCCGGCGCGCCTTCTGCGCTCGAAGCGAGCGTTGCGGAAATTCTCCATCCCGCGCGGTTCTTCATCCGGGATTTCAAACGCGCCCAGCCGCGGAAACCCTACCAGACGTAAATGTCGGCAGCCGACGCCCCCAGCGACTGACCGATGATCGGCGCTGCAATGAGAAGCGCGACTTTCCAGTAGGCGATCCTGAACTGCAGAAAGACGCGCAGGACAAGAACGCCGGCCGCCGCGATCAAGGCGAATCCGGCGCCGAGGAACGAGACGACGGAAAATAGAAAGGAAATCAGGAGAAAAACCCAGTACATCACCATCGTCACCAGAAGCTGCGGCGCGCGCCTCGGGGAGAACGGGTTGCAAGTCGCTTGCCGGCGCCCCTCGCCTCGCGTTACTCCGCTTTGCGCGCGCCCCAACGGAGATTTTCCCATGAAGGAAACGCCTTTCGGTCCGGTTTACGACAATGTCCTGGAAGGCATCGGGCGCACGCCGATGGTCCGGGTCTCCCGGGTCGATACCGGGCCTTGCGAACTGTTTCTCAAGCTCGAGGCCCAGAATCCTGGCGGTTCGATCAAGGACCGCATCGGCGTCGCCATGATCGAGGCCGCCGAACGCGAGGGCGCGCTCAAGCCCGGCGGGACGATTATCGAGGCGACGGCGGGCAATACGGGCCTCTCTCTCGCCCTCGCCGCGGCCCAGAAGGGCTATCCCATGATCATCGTCGTGCCCGACAAGATGGCGCAGGAGAAGATCTTTCACCTGAAAGCCCTCGGCGCGGATGTGCGCCTTACGCGCTCCGACGTCGGCAAGGGGCATCCGGAATATTATCAGGACATGGCCCAGCGCATCGCCGAGGAGACCGGCGCGTTCTTCGTCAACCAGTTCGCGAACATGGCGAACCCCGCGGCCCATTACGAAGGAACCGGTCCGGAGATTCTCGGTCAACTGGACGGCGACGTCGACGCGATCTTCTGCGGCGTCGGCTCGGGCGGGACCGCGACGGGGCTGTCGCGTTTTTTCGAGGAGAAATCCCCGAAGACGGAGATTGTCCTCGCCGATCCCGAGGGCTCGATCCTTGCGGATTATATCAACACCGGCGCGATCCCGAACGAGGTCGGCTCCTGGCTCGTCGAGGGCATCGGCGAGGATTTCATCCCCGACGTCGCCGATCTCTCCCGCGTGAAGAAGGCCTATTCGATCACGGACAAGGAAAGCTTCGAGGCGGCGCGCGAACTCCTGAAGAAAGAAGGCGTCCTCGGCGGTTCCTCCTCGGGGACGATCTTCGCGGCGGCGCTGAAATATTGCCGCGAGCAGACGGAGAAGAAACGCGTGGTCGCCTTCGTCTGCGACCGGGGAGACAAGTATCTCTCCAAGATGTTCAACGACTACTGGATGTATGACCAGGGCTTCATGACCCGCTCGCCAAAGGGCGACCTCACCGACCTCATCACGCGCCGCCATTCCGAGCACGCCTCCGTCACGGTGAAACCCGACGACACGCTGATGCAGGCCTATGGCAAGATGAAACTCTACGACATCTCGCAATTGCCGGTGCTCGAGGAGACGGGCGCGGTCGCCGGCCTCCTTGACGAGGAGGATCTGCTGTTCGCCGTCGTCAGGAACCGCGAGAAATTTCAGGACCCGGTCAAATCGGCCATGACCTATCGTGTCGAGACACTGGAAGCGACGCGCCCCATGGAGGATCTCCTGCCGGTCTTCGCCAAGGGCCATGTCGCCGTCGTGACGGCCGCCGGCAAGTTCGAGGGGCTTATCACGCGTACGGATCTGTTGAATTATCTGAGGCTGCAGGTGGCTTGAGGCGGTCCGGTTTGGCGTCGCACACGTCTGCACATCCAGACGAAAAGGGAGTAAACTGCAATGGTAATGAAACTCAGGAAGCGCACGCCGCCAGCGTTCGCACTCCTCATTTTTTTTGCTTCGTCCGCCACCGCGCAGAGCACCTCGCCCTTCGGTAGCGAGGACACAATTGGCGCGGTCAATCGCATAACGCCCGATCATGTGCGCACGG
>CAZBOC010000075.1:0-11118 GCA_964493225.1 uncultured Caulobacterales bacterium
ACGCGATCGGCGCGATCGCGTCGCAGATCGAGGAGGCGGCGGATGACGCGGCGGATGACGCGGCCGGGGCCGCCGGCGCGGTCGCCGACGAAGCGGCTGCCGCGGGGTCGGAAATTGTCGACGACGCCGTCGGCGACCGGATCGCCGCCCTTGAGGCGGCCGACCAGGCGTTGAACGAGGCCGGCGAAGACGCGGACGCCGCCGACGCGGCGCAGGCCGCGGGCGAGGAACTGACCATTCCCGATCCGGACGACGTCGCCGCGACCGCGGCCGGCGCGGGCGACGCGCGGCCTGCGGACGTCCCCCAGCCGGCGAGCGCGCCGGAGCCCGTCTTCGCGAACGAGAACAATGACGCGCTTTCCGGCAGCCATGTCGTCCAGGTCGGGGCTTTCCGATCCGCCGGCGAGGCGGACGCCTTCTGGACCGGCATGGAGGACAAGCTCGGCGATTACCTTCAGTATAAGTCGAAACATGTCGAAAAGGCCGATCTCGGCGATCGCGGGATATTCTACCGCCTGCGCGTCGGGCCGTTCATGTCCGCCGACGCCGCCAGGACATATTGCGCAGGGTTGAAGGAACGCGGCCAGGACTGCCTGACAAAGGCGAAATAGTCCGCATGCCGAACGCGGTTGTCTATGATTGCGAAGCTGCGCGCTTGTCAGCCGGCGAGCGCGCTTTTTTTCGCGAGGCGGACCCCTGGGGCTTCATCCTGTTCGCCCGCCATTGCGAAACGCCCGAGGCCGCGCGCGCCCATTGCGCGGAACTGCGCGAGTGCGTCGGCCGCGACGCCCCGATCCTGATCGACCAGGAAGGCGGGCGCGTCGCGCGCATGAGGCCGCCGGCCTTCCGCGCCCATCCGGCCCCGGCGAGATTCGGCGAGCTCTGGCGGCTGGACCCGACGAAAGCCCTCGCGGCCGCGCGCCTGAACGCGACGCTCCTGGCGCGAATGGTTTGCGACCTCGGCGTCACGGTCAATTGCGTTCCCTCCCTTGATGCGCCGCAGATCGACTCCGATCCGGCGACCCTCGGCGACCGGGCTCTCGCCATGCACGCAGGGACGATCGCCGAACTCGGCCGCGCGGTGATCGAGGGAACGCTGGACGGCGGGACGGTCCCCGTCGTCAAACACATGCCGGGACTGGGGCGCGCCTTGTGCGACAGCCACCTCGCGCTGCCGCGGGTCGGCGCCGCGCGGGCGGATCTCGCAGCGGACTTCGAGCCGTTCCGCATCCTGAACGACGCGCCCGCGGGCATGACGGCCCACGCGATCTATGATGCGATCGACGCCGAGCGGCCCGCGACGCAGTCGCCGGTCGTGATCGCGGAAATCATTCGCGGCGAAATCGGTTTCGGCGGCCTTCTCTTTACGGACGATCTAAAGATGGAGGCGCTCGACGGCGGCTATGACGAGCGCGCGCGCGCGAGCCTCGCGGCGGGTTGCGACATCGCGCTCGCCTGCAACCTCTCCCTCGACGACAAGAAGAAGGCCGCCGAGGGCGTCGGCGCGCTCGACGGCGCGGCGAAGGCGAGGGCCGACCGCGCGCTTTCCGCGCGGCGCATTCCCGCGGAAACGGACATCGCGGCCGCCTACGCCGATCTCGAAGCCTTGCTGAAGCCGGTCCTCGCCTGATCGCGCATGCGATTTCACCGGCGGCTCGCAAAGCCGTAGCCGCTGGGCAGAATCGGCCCTATGTTCAACCCATGACCGGATCCGCTCGCGACAATGACGCCATCGCCGCGCCCGCCGCGCAGGCGCAGGCCGCCGCCGCTCCCCCTGCGCCCGACGAAAGCGGGGCTGAAAGCGCCGAACCGTTCGACGCGCCGGTTCGCTCCGAGCCGCGCGACGGCCTCGACATCGACGCCCTGATCGTCAATCTCGACGGCTACGAGGGACCGCTCGACGTCCTTCTCGACCTCGCGCGCGCGCAGAAAGTCGACCTTCGGAAGATCTCGATGCTCGCCCTTGTCGAGCAGTATCTGCGCTTCGTCGTGGCGGCGAAGGCGCGCCGACTTGAACTCGCCGCGGACTATCTCGTGATGGCGGCCTGGCTCGCCTTCCTGAAATCGAAACTCCTGCTGCCGGCGCCTGAAAAAACCGACGAGGAGCCTGGCGCCGATGAATTGGCCGCTCAGCTCGCCTTCCAGTTGCAGCGGCTCGAGGCGATGCGGTCCGCGGCCGAGGCGCTTTGGAAGCTGCCGAAGACGCGTGTCGACGTTTTCCCCCGCGGCATGGCCGAAGGCGTGCGCGTCAAACGCGTCTTCGAATGGCGCGCGGAGATGTTCGACCTCTTGAAGGCCTACGCGAAACAGCGCGTCGCCGCGGTCGACCGGTCCTACGTCCCCGAGCCGCCGAGGGTCTTCCAGATCGAGGAGGCGCGCGCGCGCCTTCAGCGCATTCTGGGCGACATTCCGGACTGGGTCGAATTGCGCGAACTGCTCTCGCCGGCGGAAGTCGACGCGCCGCCGGCATCGGTGATCGCGAGCGCCTTCAACGCGGCCCTCGAATTCGCCAAGCACGGCGCGATCGAGCTGCGCCAGGCGAGCGCGTTCGAACCGATTTACATCCGCCGCAGGAACATTGCGGCGATCCCCTCGGAAGAAACACCGCCGGCGGACATTGCGGCCGGCTCATGAGGCGAGCATGACCGATTGGATCGAAGATGCGGGCCGGGTATTCGAAGGCCTCGATGCGCGCGAGGCCCAAGCCGCCCTCGCGGAAGAGCTCGGCGCCGACGACGCGCTCGCCGCCGACCGGGACAACTTCCTCGACGGCTAGGATGAAGGCGCCGCGCCCGGCGACGGCGCTTCTCTCGAGCGCCGTGAAACGGATCCGCGGCCGGATGCGGGCCGGAATGACGGCGCCGATCCGGTCTGGAGCGCCGCGCAGGAAGCCGAGCAGCTGCGCATGGCCGAGGCGCTGCTTTTCGCCTCCAGCGAGCCGCTCGGACCTGAAGCGATCGCCCGACGCCTGCCGGTCGGAGCGGAGGTCCCAAAGCTCCTCGAAACGCTCGAGCGGCACTACGAGAACCGCGGCGTCACCCTGAAAAAGGTCGCGGGCAAGTGGCGTTTCGCGACCGCCGCCGACGTCGCCCACGTCCTGGAGATCGAGAAGGTCGAGCCGAAAAAGCTCTCGCGCGCGGCCCTGGAGACCCTCGCGATCATCGCCTATCACCAGCCTTGCACGCGCGCGGACATAGAGGACGTGCGCGGCGTCGCGGTCTCGAAGGGCTCCCTCGATCAGCTGATGGAAATGGGCTGGATACGCCTGCGCGGCCGCCGTCGCGACGCGCCCGGGCGTCCGGTGCTCTACGGCACGACCCCGGCGTTCCTGGAGCACTTCAATCTCAATTCGGTTGAAGACCTGCCGGGCGTGGCGGACCTGAAAGCGGCCGGGCTACTTGACGCCCGCCTGCCGCCTGGTTTTTCCATTCCGACGCCGACGGACGCGTCTGAAGACGAAGTCGAGGAGGGCGCGGAGGCTGGCGGCGGGGACGCTTCCGAGACCGAATTCGCGCAGGATTTCATGGCCGAGGACGGCGGCGGCGAGGACGGTTAACCAAGTCTTCGTTTGCGCGCCCTAGACCGAAGGCTTACATGTACGCCCCGTGCATGAACGAAAGAGGCGTTATTATGGGCATCGGACCCTGGCAGATTGTGCTCATCCTGGGGCTTGCGGTCTTGCTGTTCGGCGGCGGCGGTAAAATTTCATCGATCATGGGTGATTTCGCCAAGGGCATAAAAAGCTTCCGCAAGGGTCTTCAGGAAGACGACGACAAGCTGGAAGATCGCGCAGATCAGGCGATGGACGTCACGCCGGTCAAGGATGAAGACGCCGCGAAAGCGCCGAAGGCCGCCGAATAGGCGCAGGACGCGAGGCCCGGCCCATGAGCCTGATGCCGCAATTCGGGTTTTTCGAGCTGATCACCGTCGCCGTGATCGCGCTTGTGGTCGTCGGGCCGAAGGATCTACCGCGGATGATGCGGTCGGCCGGGAAAATGGTCCGCCAGGCGCGCAGCCTTGCGGCGGAATTCATGGGCGCGTTCGACCAGATGAGCCGAGAGCTTGAAATGGAGGAGATGCGCAAGGAGATCGAGGCGCTGAAGAAGGACAACGTCTTCGCCGAGACGAAACGCTCTCTGGACGAGGCCGTGAAGCCGGTCGACAAGGCGTTGCGCGATGAAGACCGCGAGGTCCGCGCCGCGATGCGCGACGCGTCCGCGAACGCGCCGGCCGGCGACGATGCGTCGCCGCCTCGCGAAGACGCGGCCGAAAGGGCGCCGGCTGAAGAGCGCGCATCCTGAACCCCCGGGGCCGCAGGCCGGGCCGATCGGGGCGCGCTGGCGAGCATGCGGCCGGCGACCATATGTCGGAGTCATGACCGGTTGAACGATGTCCAAAGCCGTGGAAAATCCCAGCGCCGCCGTCGACGATGACGAGATCGCGGCCTCGTCCGCGCCGCTGATCGATCACCTGACCGAACTGCGCGAGCGGCTGATCATGGCCCTCGCCGCCGTCGCCGTCGGCTTTGTCGTCTGTTTCGTCTTCTCCGAGCCGATTTTCAATCTGCTGATCATTCCGTTCGTGGACGCCGTCGGCGCGGCGTCGACCAGCAAGGACCCGACGCTGTATTTCGCGCCGCTTGAATTCTTCTTCACTCGCGTGCGCCTCGCGGTTTTCGCCGGCGTGGTCGTCGCCTTTCCCGTGATCGCCTACCAGGCTTACGCGTTCGTCGCGCCGGGGCTCTATAAACGTGAGAAAAAGGCGGCGCTGCCGTTCATCGCAGCGATGCCCATTCTTTTCGCACTCGGCGCGGGGCTCGTCTATTACGTCATGATGCCCTTCGTGATGCGCTTCGCGGTCGGTTTCGAGGCGCAGTCCGGCGCCGGCGCGCCGGCCGATTTCGAACTCCTGACGCGCGTCGGCGACTATCTTTCCCTGACGACGACATTGATGCTGGCTTTCGGTTTCGCCTTTCAACTGCCGGTCTTTTTGACCCTGCTCGCGCGGGCGGGGCTGCTCGGCGCCGAAACGCTGCGAAAGAACCGACGCATTGCGATCGTGGGGATCTTCATCGTCGCCGCCTTCCTGACGCCGCCCGATCCTTTCAGCCAGGTCGTTCTCGGACTGTCCGTCCTCGCGCTCTATGAAATCTCGGTCGTCTGCGTGGCGGTGGCGGAAAAGGATGCGAGATCGGGCCGCGTCGCGGACGAGGCGGCGGCTTGAGCCGCCGGGCGCGGCCTTCTGGACCGCCGCCCGCGAACGCCCTATAGGCGGGCGCATGTTCGACGTGGCTTTCATCCGCGAAAACCCCGACGCGTTCGACGCCGGCCTCGCGCGCCGCGGCCTCCCGCCGCGCGCCGGAGAAATTCTGGCGCTGGATAAGGATGCACGGCAATACACCAGAATTCTCAACGACTTGCAGGCTAAACGTAACGCCGCTTCAAAGGCGATTGGCGCGGCCAAGGCCAAAGGCGACGAAGACGAGTTCCAGAAGCTAATGGCTGAAGTCGAGGCGGTGAAGGCCCAGATGCCCACCGCCGAGGCGGAGGAGAAGAAAAAGCGCGACGAGATCCGCGCGCTCCTCGAGGCGCTGCCCAACCTGCCCGCCGATGACGTTCCGGACGGCGCCGACGAGGACGCGAATGTCGAGATCCGCCGCTGGGGCGAACCGCGCGAGGACGCGGCCGCGCGCGAGCATTTCGACATTGGCGAGGCTCTCGGGCTGATGGATTTCGAGCGGGCGGCGAAAATGTCCGGGGCGCGCTTCGTGATCCTTTCCGGCGCCCTGGCGCGCCTTGAGCGCGCGCTCGCCAATTTCATGCTCGACGTGCAGACGCGGGAATTCGGCTATACGGAGATCTCCCCGCCGGTTCTCGTTCGCGAGGAGGCGCTCTACGGGACCGGTCAATTGCCGAAATTCGAGGAGGACCTTTTCCGCACCGCCGGCGATCATTGGCTGATCCCGACGGCCGAGGTTTCGCTGACGAATATCATCCGTGAGGAAATTATCGAGGAGGAGACCCTGCCGCGCCGCTACACGGCGCACACGCCCTGTTTCCGTTCCGAGGCCGGCTCGGCAGGGCGCGACACGCGCGGCATGATCCGCCTGCACCAGTTCGACAAGGTCGAACTCGTCTCCGTGACGACGCCCGACCGGTCCGACGCGGAGCATGAGCGCATGACCGAATGCGCCGAGGCTATCCTGAAGAAGCTTGACCTGCCCTTCCGCACCATGACTTTGTCCACGGGCGATATGGGCTTTTCGGCGCGCAAGACCTACGACCTGGAGGTCTGGCTGCCGGGGCAGGGGCGCTATCGCGAGATTTCTTCCTGTTCGAACTGCGGGGATTTTCAGGCCCGGCGCATGAACGCGCGTTACCGTGTCGCGGGCGGGAAGTCGCTGGGCTTTCCGCATACGCTGAACGGCTCCGGCCTTGCGGTGGGGCGCGCGCTTGTCGCCATTCTTGAGACCTATCAGGATATGGATGGGGCCGTCGCCGTGCCGGAGGCCCTGAAAGCGTATCTCGGCGGGCTTGAAAAGATCGAGAAAGCCGCGTGAGGATCCTCTGTTCGAACGACGACGGCGTCCACGCGCACGGACTTGCGTCTCTTGAAAAGATCGCGCGTGAATTGTCAGACGACGTTTGGGTCGTCGCGCCCCACGAGGAACAGTCCGGCGCGGCGCGCTCGCTGACGCTCCACAACCCGATCCGTGTGCGTCAGTATTCCGAAAAGCGTTTTTCGATCGCCGGCACGCCGACGGACGCGGTCATGATGGCGGTCACGCATCTCATGGGAGACCAGAAGCCGGACCTCGTCCTTTCCGGCGTCAATAACGGCCAGAACATCGCCGAGGACGTGACCTTTTCCGGCACGATTGCGGCGGCGCTCCAGGGCATGACGCTCGGCGTTCCCTCGATCGCGCTCTCCCTGTCGCGCTTCTCGCGCGACACGGCGCGCTGGACGACGCCGGAGGCCCACGGCGCTGAAATCATCAGGACGCTGCTCGAACACGGCTGGCCGGACGATGTCGTCATGAACGTGAATTTTCCGGACCGCGACCCGGACGATGTCGAAGGCGTGGAAGTCACCGCGCAGGGGCATCGCGACGCTGTTCAGCTCTACGCCGAGGAGCGCACCGACCTGCGCCAGCAGAAATACTACTGGTTCGGCTTCACTGGGAAATTGTCCGAACCCGACGAAGGCACGGATTTGAAAGCGGTCTATGAGGGGCGGATCTCGATCACGCCGCTTCATCTGGCGCTTACGCATGTCGAGACTCGCGATAAATTGGCGAAAGTGTTCGCCGACAGCGTCGGCGTCAGCAAAAATCTGTAGTCATTTCGGGCCGCGCCCGGTAATTTTCCGCCGGCGCTCTGTTCATTAACGGCTTGTTAACCGAATTCGCTGAGCGTTTAACCAAGATTAACGGGGCTCAGGGCGATGAAAAAATCCGCCGCAAAAGCGAAATCAACGATCGGGCTATTGCTGTCGGCGAGCCTTCTCGCGGCGTGCGGCGCGAGCAGGAACTCCGCGCCGATCGTCTACGGAACGCAGCCGTCCGCTCCGACGCGGATTTATAATTCGCCCGCTGATGTATACAAAAGCCCGTCAGAAAAGGCGCGCCTGCGGGCCGCGGCGGCTGAGCCCGCGCGCCCGGCGCCGCCGCCGGACGGACAGGGCGCCGGCGTCCTGACGAGCACGGTCTACGCTGAAGCGCTGCCCATCGAGCCAGTGCTCGTTTCCGGCGCCGCCGACGCGGCCGTCGGGACGAATTCCGGGGCCGGGACGAACGCCTCGGCCGGGGCGGCGCCCGCGGCGCGGCGGTGGTCGACGACAGAGCCCGACATGGTGCGCGTCGCCGCCGGCGACACCGTCTACGCGATTTCGCGCAGGACCGGGGCGTCGCCGAAAGCAATCATCGCCGAGAACGGGCTAAAACCTCCCTATACGCTCGAAATCGGCGAGACGCTGCGCATCCCAAGGCTCGAAGCCAAGGTCGCCAATACGTTGCAGGACGGCGCGCCGGCGCCCGTCGATCGGCGCTCCCCGGCTCAGACCCGCGCGACCGCCTTCCACGTCGTCGCCCGGGGCGACACGCTTTACGCCATCTCCCGCAGCACCGGCCTCGGCGTTCAGGAGATCGCGAAGGCGAACGGGCTGCGTCCGCCCTATAGGCTGGCGATCGGCGATCGCCTCGCCTTGCCCGGAAAAGTCGTCCCGCCGACGCGCGCCGTGAAGTCTCCGGAGCCCGTGGTGATCGAGGCGGCGCGCGTTCAGCCGGCCGCCTACGCCGCGGCTTCCCCGGCTCCGGCCCCGGCGCCGTCATCGACGTCGATTTTCGACTGGCCGGTCAAGGGCGCGATCATCGGTTCCTACGGCGACGGCGATCTCGGCAAGCGCAATGACGGCATCAATATCGCCGCGCCGGTCGGCACGCCGGTTCGCGCCGCAGCCGACGGCGAGATCGTCTACCGAGGCTCGGAGCTCGAGGGCTACGGGAACCTGATCCTCATCAAGCATGAAGACGGTTTCGTCACGGCCTACGCCCACAACGACGTCTTGCTGGTTCGCAAGGGCCAGAGCGTCCGCCAGGGCCAGGTCATCGCCAAGGTGGGCAAGACAGGGTCCGCGCCGGAGCCGCAGCTGCATTTTGAAATCCGCCAGAACCTGAAGTCGGTCGACCCGCTCGCCTTTCTCCAGTAATCCGGCGACATCGGAAACGATAACAAGAAAATTGGTAGAGTTTGCGTGAGGGACCCCGATTGCGGGTCTCTTTTTTTTCGATCCGCGCGTTCCCTCGCTCGCATTGCTGTCGTCCGCATCGCTGTCGCCCGCATCGCCGCCGCCCGCCTCGACGGCGGATGCCGAGGGCCGAGCGGCGTCGCCGCCATCAGCGGTCGCGCAGCTTTTCTTCCTGGTGCTGAATGCCCCATCCGATGATCGTGCGCCAGAGGCTTTCGGCGAGCTCCGGCGGAACGCCGCGCGCGTCGGCCGCCGCGCGCACCTTTTCGATCACCTCGCGGTTGCGCCAGGGAACGGCGGCGGCCGCGTTTTCCGCGCGCTTCAGCTGCCACATTCGATCGACGAAGCTCCAGCGTTCCGCCAGAAGTTCGACCAGCGACTGGTCGATCCGGTCGATTTCGACGCGCACGTCATCCTTGGTCCGACAGTCTTCGGGCTTTCCCATCTTATCCTGTCACCGCCTTATGCCAGGCGGCATAGGGCCCGGCGCCCAGAACCCCGGCCTGGATCTGCGCCATCGCCGCATTCGCCGCGTCGCTCGTTCGCGTGTCGGGATGGACCGGGCGGCGCAGGGGTCGCGCGCCGGGCGGGGCGGCGATGATCTCCGCGATGGCGCGCGGCACGTCCATAGGGTCGGTCTCGCGCGGAGACGTCATCAGACCGCGCGCGAGGTCGACATGGGCCTCGTATGCCGCTTCGATCGCGTCGTCCCGGCGCGCGAGGAGCGCGTCGAAATAGCGAACGCCGTTCTCCCAGATCTTGGTCGGATAGCCGCCCGGCTGGACGATCGACACGTCGACGCCGAACGGCGCCAGTTCATAGGCCATCGCCTCGAACATCGCCTCGAGCCCGAATTTCGTGCCGCTATACATGCCGATATTCGGGACGACCAATCGTCCGAGCTGGGAGGAAATCTGAATCAGAAGGCCCTCGCCCCGTCGGCGCATCGCCGGCAGGACGGCGCGCGCCATGCGGTGATAGCCGAACAGGTTCGTCTGAAACTGAAGCGCCAGAGCCTCCTCGTCGTGGAACTCGACCGGCCCGGCGATCGCAATTCCGGCGTTGTTGACGAGGACGTCGAGGGCCCCGCCGGCGATCTCCTCGGCCTCCCCGACGCCGCGCCTGACCTGATCAGGGTCCGTCACGTCGATTTCGATGATCGACAGATCGAGTTTTTCGTCATAGGCAACGGTCCTGAGCGCGCGGGCTTCGGCGCGCCTGCCGTCTTCCAGATTGCGCATGGATGCGATGACTTTTGCGCCTTCCCGAGCGAGGTGAAGGCTGGCGAGAAGCCCGAAGCCCGAGCTTGTCCCCGTGATCAGGACCGACTTTCCCGCAACGTCGACGGCCGCAGCGCCTTCCTGCGCGCGGGCCGAGGCTGCGACGGCGCCCGCCGCGAGAACGGATGCGCCGCCGAGAAGGTCCCGCCGACTGAGCCCGCTTTTCATTCGGTCCATGACAATATCTCCCTGTTCACCCGACATGCCGCGGTGCGATTATGCGGGGCTTGCGGGCGTCTGGCCAGCGTCGGGGTCATAGCCGGGCGCCCGGCGTCGGTACAGGCCGCCGGGGCGAGCGCGATCACCCGTCGCCGTCTGCGCCCGATCTGGCCGCTTCGTAACGCTCGAGCGCGGCGAGCCAGGCGTCTTCGGCTTCGGCGATGGCGGCGACGAGCGCGGCCCGCTCCTTTTGCAGCTTCGTCGCTCGCGCGACGTTCCTTTCGTAGAGTTCAGGATCGGCGAGCGCTTCGTCTATCCGCGGCAGGATCGCGTTCAACTCGTCGACACGAGCCTCAAGGGCGTCGGCTCTTTTCTTCAGGGGACTGATCGCCTCGCGCGCGGCGGCCGCCTCCTTGCGCGCGGCGACGTTCGGCGGTGGGGACGCGCCGTTGCGCGCGCGCCCGTTCGACGGTTTCGCGCCGTTCGCCCCGTCAGCCCGGGCGGCGGTCCTGTTCGCTTCGAGGATCAGCGCGCGGTAGTCATCAAGATCGCCGTCATAGCGCCTCGCCGCGCCGTCTTTCACCAGCCAGAGACGGTCGGCGACGGCGGCGGCGAGGTGGGCGTCATGGGTGATCAGGAGCACCGCGCCCTTGTAATCATTGAGCGCCAGCGCCAGCGCTTCGCGACTGTCGATGTCGAGGTGGTTCGTCGGCTCGTCGAGGATGATCATGTGCGGTCCGTTGAAGGTGATCAACCCAAGGAGCAATCGGGCCCGCTCGCCGCCGGAGAGTTTCTCGACTTTCGTGTCGGCTTTGTCCGGGCCGAAGCCGAGCATTGCGGTCCGGCTGCGAACTTCCGCCTCCGTGCCTTCCGGCATCAGCTCGCGGACATGGTCGTAGGGCGACGCCGCCGGTTTCAACTCGTCGACCTGATG
>CAZBOC010000076.1:0-6157 GCA_964493225.1 uncultured Caulobacterales bacterium
AAGTCGGCGGGCTCCTCGGCCAGGCGCTGACCCGGATCGGGGCGATCACCGAGGAAACCCTGCTGGAGTGTCTCTCCGAACAACTCGCCCTCCCGGTGATGTCGTCCACCGACATTCCCGACGGACGCGAACCCTTCGTGACCGCGGCCGAGCGCCTGAACCTGCCGGCGGCCTGGTGCGTCGAAGAGCGCGCCGCCGTCTTCATCGAGGGGCCGGAGGGTGCGGAGACGGCGACGGTCGTCGCGGCGGACCCCATCGATCCCTCCCTGCGCGAACGCGTCGAGGGCGCGGTTCGGCGGGCCGACCTCAACGCCGGGGCGCCGACGCCGATCCGCTACGCGCTGGCGGACAACCAGACGATCGACCTGCTCGTTTCCCACTACCAGCACGCCGGCGAGGCGGACGACGACGACCTCCTCGGCGACGCCTCGCGCCTGCGCGAACTGGCCGAGGAGGCGCCGGTCATCGATTATGTGAACAACATGTTCACCGGCGCTCTCAAGGAGAAGGCGTCCGACATCCACATCGAGGCCTATGAGACGACGGCGGCGGTGCGCTACCGCATCGATGGCGTTCTCCATGAGCGCGGCAAGCTCGGCCGCGGCCGCTTCGACGCCGTCGCGAGCCGGATCAAGCTCATCGCCGGCATGGATATCGCCGAGCGACGCCTGCCCCAGGACGGGCGCTGCACGGTGCGCTTCGCGGGCCACGACGTCGATTTGCGCGTTTCCTCCGTGCCCTCCACATGGGGCGAAAGCCTCGTCGTCCGCCTGCTGCGCAAGCAGACCGAACTCCCCGATCTCAAGGGCCTCGGCCTCGACGGGCGCACCGCGGAAGTGCTTCAGCGGATTCTATCGCTTCCCAACGGGGTCTTCCTCGTGACCGGACCGACCGGCTCCGGCAAGTCGACGACGCTCTATCGCGGTCTCGAGCTGATCAATGACGGCCAGCGCAAGATCATCACGATCGAGGATCCGGTAGAATACGACGTCGCGGGCATCACGCAGATCCAGGTCAAGGCCGAGATCGGCTACAGCTTCGCGAACGGTCTGCGCGCCATTCTCCGCCAGGACCCGGACGTCATCATGGTCGGCGAGATCCGCGACCAGGAAACCGCGACCATCGCCGCCCAGGCGGCGCTGACCGGCCACTTCGTTCTTTCGACGCTGCACACCAACTCCGCCATCGCCGCGATCACGCGCATGAAGGACATCGGGCTGGAGCCTTTCCTGATCGCCGCTTCAGTCCGGGGGCTTATGGCCCAGCGGCTCGTGCGCCGGCTTTGCGAAGCCTGCGCAGCGCCGTCTTTCGACGGCGCCGGCGAGCGTTATATGAACGACGTCGGGAAAAGCGGCCTCTCCCTCGACGACGCTCCGGCGCGTTGGCGCGAACCGAAGGGCTGCGAGGCGTGCGCGGGCACGGGCTATCGCGGCCGCGTCGCGCTTTCCGAGATCGTCGAGATCGACGATGATTTCCGCCAGGCGATCGTCGATGAAGCGCCGACGGCCACCATGATCGATATCGCGCGCCGCCAGGGCTTCGAGACGCTGTTCGAGAACGGCCTGCGCAAGGCGCGTCGCGGCGAGACGACGCTGTCGGAAGTCTTGCGGGTCTGCTCCGGGGACTACGTCTAGGGCGGAACGGGGAAATGGCGAGCATCACCTACACCTATCGCGCGCTCGACCCGGAAGGCGGCGACGTCTCGGGCGCCGTTCAGGCTGCGGATGAAAAGGACGCCTACGCCAAGCTCGCCGCGCGCGGGCTGTCTCCTTACGAATTCCGCGCGAAATCCGATGATTTCGATCTCGGAAGATATCTCCGCTCAAGGAACATTGCAGGCAAGGACCTGAGCCGTTATCTGCGCCAGTTCGCAACCCTGCTGACCGCCAACGTGACGATCATCGAGGCGCTGACGACCATGGCGCGATCGCGCGCCCATCCGCTCCTCGCCGAGCGCACCAGGGCCATGATCGCCGAGCTTCGCGCCGGCAAGAAGCTGTCGGAATCCTTCGAGAAGAACCTGCCGGAATTCCCGGCATACGTCTTTCGTCTCGCCGATCTCGGCGAAGCGACGGGTTCTCTGGCGAAAGCGCTCAGCGACGCGGCGGACCGCATGGAGTACGAACTCGCCGTCGAGGCGGACGTCCGGTCGGCGCTGACCTATCCCACCTTCCTCTTTTTCTTTGGTGGGCTGATCGTCGTCGCCATGTTCACTTTCGTGGTCCCGCGTTTCGCCACGCTCCTCGGGGACCAATTGTCCGAGGCGCCCGCGATTTCCCGCGCAACCATCGGCTTCGGTCTCTGGATGCAGGAGAACGCCGTCCTCGCCCTCGCCGGCGCCGGGCTGATCGCGACCGGTCTCGTGGCGACCTTCCGCAATCGACGCGTACAGGACTGGCTGAGGGTGACTCTGGAGAAACTGCCCGTCGTCGGACCGCTCCTGACCAAGACCGACCTCGGCGGCTGGTGCCGGACCGTCGGCGTCGCCCTCCTCAACAAGGCGCAGCTCGTCGACGCCCTCGTCCTCGGCGAGAACGGCGCGCGCTCGCCGAGCCTCAGGCGCGGTCTCGAGCAGGTTCGCAAACAGGTGCGCGCCGGCCGTCCGCTCGAAGAGGCGCTCGGCGACGCCGCGCCGGATTTCGACGACATCGTGCTTGATTTGATCCGTACGGGGCGCAACGCCGGCGCGCTCGGCGACATGCTCGTTTTCGCCGCAAAATTATACGAAGACGAGGCCAAGGAACGCACCAAGCGGCTGACTGCGCTCGCCGAGCCGATGGCGATTTCGGGCATCGCCGTCATCGTCGGCGCCATCGTCATCTCTATTGTCTTGGCGATGACCAGTTTGTACACTCTCGACTTCTAGGGAATGGGGTTCGGAATGGGTTTCCTGAAACGAAAACAGAAGCTTAAGATGCACGCCGAACGCGGCTTTTCAATGATCGAACTGCTCGTTGCGCTGGCCATCATGGCGGTGCTAGCCTCGCTGGTCGCGCCGCGGCTGATGAACAATGTCGATCGCTCGAAGGTTCAGGCGGCGAAGGCCCAGGCGCGCTCGCTCAAGACCTCGCTCGACGCGCTGCGGCTCGACATGGGTCGTTATCCGACTGCGGAGGAAGGCCTGAACCTCCTCGTCACGCCGCCGCAGGACGCGGGCCTGCGCGCGAACTGGTTCGGACCCTATATGGATGGCGATCTGCCCAACGATCCGTGGGGGAACGCCTATGTCTATCAGCCGCCCACCGTCGGCGTGAACGGCGTCATGGGCTCGCCGCGCATCATCTCCTACGGCGCGGACGCGGAGACCGGGGGCGAGGGCATGAACCAGGACATAGCGCTCTGACGCGATGAGGCGTGGTCGGCACGGGGAAGCAGGCATGATGATCGGCGCGAATACGGTGCGCGGCTTCACGCTCGTCGAAGCGCTCGCCTCCATGGCCATCCTCGCCCTGATCGTGACGGTCTCGGCGCCCAATCTCGCCAGCGGCCTCGGCGCGATCGCCTTCGCGGCCAAGTCGAACGCCTATGTCGAAGAGATCGAGCGCCTTCGCATCCGGTCTTTCATTGACGGACGGAAGATCGTCTTTCCGGAGGACGACGATCGCGCCGATTTCAGCGTCCCCGCCCCGATTGACGACGAGGGCATGGAGGGTTGGACCATCGCCGGCGACCCGCTTGTCTTTCTCGAGACCGGCGTCTGTCTCGGCGGACGCATAACGCTCGCCGCGCCGTCGGGGCGAGCGCGCAGCTGGGCGTTCGACGCGCCGGACTGCCGAGCCCGGCGGCTGTGAGCGCCCGCGCGGGGCGGGCGCTCATCCGTATGCGTTTTCACTGCCCGGCGCGTTCAATTCCGCTGTGCGCTGAACGACTTGACGTCTTTCGTTGGACGGTCTTCTTACTGCACCAGGGGCTGTTCCGCGATCCAGCCGGTCTTGTCGACGGAGAACGTGGCGACGGCGCCGCTGTCATAGGCGATCGTCACCTCGATGCGGAACATCTGCGTTGCAAAGCGGCCGACGTTGCCGCTGTTCGTGCGCACCGGAACGCGATCCGAAATCGGCGTCGCGACCCAGACCATCGTCGCGTCGCCGAGGTCCTCTTCGCCGCGGTCGACGAGCATGGGGTTGGCCGCCTCCAGCCGGGCGAGCGCGTTCGCCGTCGCGCGGGACGCGATTTCGGCGCGCTCGGCGGCGAGTACGGCGCGAGTTAGCTGTCCCTGCAGGACGAGGAGCGGCACGAAAGCGAGCGCGACGAGCGCGACCGCGGCCATTGCTTCGATGACGGAAAATCCACGCTGGCGCTTCGCCCGCATGGCCACGGCCTCCTCTCCTCAAAAGATCCGTGGGCGGAGCGTTATGAGGTTGTTCGACGACAGGGTGCGGTCGATCTGCGAGGACATACGTTCGGCGAGCGACGACTTGTCGTCCTGGCCGCGCAGGACATAGGCCGTAATCAGAAGTACGAGCTCGGTCCGGTCGACGCTGTAGTCGTCGACCTTGAACGCCTTGCCGAAAAGCGGGATGTCCTTGACGAACGGGATCCCCCGCTCGCTTTCCGAGACCATGTCCTGAATAAGTCCCCCGATCACCGCGGTGGAGCCGTCGGCCAGCGAAAGCGACGTGGTGACGTTCGTGTTGTTGAAGGTGGGGCTGTTGATCGGGCCGCTTGAGCCCGACTCCGAGGACACCTCCTGCGTGAGCGTGAGATCGATCCTGTTGTTCGAAAAGACGATCGGCTCGATCTGCAGGATGATGCCCGTCGAGCGATAGGCGACGGACGAGATGACGTCGACATTCGTATCGCCGGCCGCGCCGCCGGTCGGAAGACGCTGCGCGGTCAGGATCGGTATTTCCGCGCCGACCTGAACCGAGGCGGACGAACCGGAGCGGGCGACGAGGCGCGGCGTCGAGAGGACATTGACCTGGGAGTTCTGCGCAAAGGCGTTGATGGAAACGCTGGCGCCGTCGGGATCGAGGATGGTCGAGGCTTCCGGAATGATCTCGATGTCGAGCCCGCCGCCGCCGAGACCGAGGCCGCCCTGGCTCGCCGTCAGCCCGGTGAAAGCGCCGGTGCTCGCGTCGCGCGTCAGATTGTCAACGGCCCATTCGACGCCGCTGGTGATGGTGTCGGAAAGCGTGATCTGCGCGATCATCACCTCGATGAGGACTTCAGGCGCCGGTTCGTCGAGCGCCTCGAGGAGCGGCAGAACCCGTTCATACTCCCGCGCCGTGCCGGAGAATACGAGGCGGTTTCCATAAGGATCGACGACGATCCGCCCAGCGGCGTTGCCCGCCTCTGCGTCGCCGTTCCCGCCGTTCAGCCCCGATCGATCGATCGGCTGACCGGCGGCGGCGGCCGCGAGGAGCTGGCGGCGCCGGTCGCGCGAGGATCCGCCGGAACCGCTGTTATTGGTCGCCATGGCCTCAAGGACGCTGTTCGCCGTATCCGCGAGCAGTTGCGCGTCGATGTTTTTGACGCTGTAGACGAACATCTGCGCCTCGTTGCCCTTGCGGGCCGGACGATCGAGCTGCGTCAGCCAGTAATTCACGCGGGCGCGCGCTTCCGGCGTGCGCGAGAAGACGAGGAGATCGTTCGACTGTTCGACCGACAGGAGGAGCACGGCTTTCTGCTGCGCCTCGTTGAGACTGGTCTGCCAGCCCTCGGCCGTCAGGATGCGGTTGATTTCCCGGGTCAGACCGGCCGCGCCCCAATAGGCCGGGCTGTAGCGCTGCACCTGGGTGCCGGCGTAGCGCAGTTCGTCCATCTCGTAGATGATGGAGAGCGCCGCGTCGACGTCTTCGGGCAGGCCGCTCAGGATGATGTAGTTCGACGCGCCGTCCGCCTCGATGCGCAGATTGTCCTCACGCGGATCGAAAGCCTGCTTCAGGATGTCGGACATGTCCTGGGCGCGGATCGCGTTCAGCTCGATGAACTGAACGACGGGGCGCAGCCCCGCCGGAGTCTCGGCGCGCGCGCGCGAGCGCACGAAGCGCGGCAGGCGCGACTGCAGCGCTGTATCCTGGACGATCTGATAGAGCCCGTTTTCGTGATAAACCCTCAGCCCGTATTGTTTCAGCGCCGTCGTGATCGCGGAATAGAAATCCCGGGCCCGCATCTTGCAGGACGTGCGCAGCTGAATGACCTGCGTGTTGTCGGC
>CAZBOC010000076.1:6167-11052 GCA_964493225.1 uncultured Caulobacterales bacterium
AACGAGATCGACGAAGTCGGGAACGGCGAGCGGCGGGACGACCGCCTCGACCGTTTCGACGCCGAAGGGCGGCGGGTCGCCCGCTTCGCCGCCCGCAAATTGCATTGGCGATCCGATGGTCGGAACATTCGTGCGGCTCGTCGATGGACCGTTCGGAGAGCCCTCCTCGGTCTCAGCGCCGAGGGGCGTCGACTGGAGCCGCCCGCGGATTTCGTCCGGCGTCTCGCGATTGAGCGTCGTTTCATTGGCGGCGACAGCGTAAGCGTCGGGCTTTTTCGAGACGACGCAGCCGCTCAGCCCGGCGCCCATGACCGCGAACGCGCCCGCCGTCAGCGCAAGGCGCGCGAGGCCCTTCATCAATGCGATTTCGGCAGTTCCGCCCATGTTCATCAAATTCCATCCCGCTTCCGGCGACGCGCCGCGCGCCGCCACGTCCTGTTTTCGCGCCGTTGCATTTTTAGTACCCGAAAAGCCTCTGTTCGCGCGTTTCGCCGTTCTTTTCCCAGACGACGGCCTGCATCGTCGCATCGCTGAGACGCCAGCCGCCGTCGAACGCGTCGCCGACGCTCGCCGAGCGCATGGCCCCGGTAGACAGCTTCACGGTGACGATGAGGCGACCATTGAGTATCTGCACGCTGATCGCCTTCGGCATTTCCGGCGCCGCAGGCTCGGCGGCGTCTTCGCCGCTCGTTTCCTCGGCTGCAAGCGGCGGGAAGTGGCCGCTGGCGATCAGCGCTTCGGCGCTCGCCGGCGGGTCCGCGTCGGGAAGGCGCGGCTCGCGCCACTTGTCGCGCGCGCTAGCGCCGGCGTCGCCGCCTCCCGCGACGGCGACCAGCCCGGCGCCGAGCCCGGCCGCAACGGACGCAGCCGTGATGGCGATGATTTTTCTCACGGCCCCTCGCCTTCCAGGCTCGCCGTCGTCTGCGGGTCCGGCGGCGCGCCGTAACTGATCGGGGCGAACCCGCCGATTTCAAAGTAGGCCTGGTCCTGGCGGCCCACCGTCAGCGCCAGTTCGTCCACGAATAGAACCGGGTTCGACTTTTCAAGCGCCTGAAAGAAGTGCGCGAATTTCGCCGACGCGTCGACGCTCGCGGTCAGTTGAAAGCGCAGCGCCTCGCCGCCGGCGATTTCAATCGGCTTCGGGTCGACCTCGACCTTGACGCTCGGAATGTCGAGCGGCCGCGCATGGGCGGTGATGCGGGTCTGGATTTCCGCGGCGATGACGCCCGGCGTCTGGCCCGACCAGACCCGGCCGCGCCACTGATCGACCGCCGCCGCGGCCTCGGCGGAACGCCCGCGCCAGGATTCGAGGCTGATGCCGCGATCGGCGCCCGCGAAGAGATCCAGCGCGACCTGGCGTTCGGCGCGCTGAGCCTCGGCCGCCTCGTCGATGCGCGAGACCACGTCGAAGCCGAGCAGCGCGCCGAGAAATACAAGGCCGTATTTCGACCGGTCGCTGAGACCCCGCAGGAAATTTTCAATCGCCGCGATCATGACGCTCTCGCGTTACGCGCGAAGCCGCCCGAGCGCAAACGCCGATCAGGACGGTCCGCTGGCGAGAGGCGGCGTTTTCGCGAAAATCTCGAAGGCGCGGGCATTATTCTCGATCTCGATGCTAACGTCTTCTAACAACTCGGAATTTTCAAGGCGTGCAACCAAATCCTTGTGGTCGACATCCCTCTTTTGCACGGCGCGGGCCACAAACTCGCCGTTGGACAGCGAAATCGAGGAAATCCGCACGCTCTCGGCCGGAATCTCGGCGAGGAAGGCGGCGATCACCTCCGAGGCGCGGGCGGGCGGCCACGCGCCGGCGATGCGCTCGGCCTCCGAAAGAGCGGACAACGCGGCGCGCCTCTTGGCCATCGCGGGACGGTTCTCGGCGATGAACGTCTCGTACCTGGCTTTCAGCGCCCGCGCGGCCGTGGCGTGCCCCACTGCGCGGGCGCCGTGAAAAGCGGCGAAGCCGGCGAACGCCACGGCGATCAGGAGCGACAAGGCGGCCGGCGAAAACGTCCGGCGCAGGTTCTCCGGGTCGCGGTCGACGGGGGTTCGGAAAACCCGCGCCCGGGCCGCGACGGGGGCGCGCGCGGCGAGGTGGTCGGGCGTGACTTCAAGCCGCGCATGGCGGAGAAACAACACCCAGTCCTGCTCGGTGGGCGCCTCCGGCCACCAGCGGCTGGCGATCAGCGCGCGGGCGCGCCAGATCTGTCCCTCATAGCCTTCAACGCAGCGAATGACGCGCGCGCCGTCCTCCATAGGCTCATAGGCGAGCGGTTCGGGGATCACGCTCGGTTTCAAGAGCGCGTTATCATCGACGCCGTCGGCGTCCGCGTCCCATGTCCAGACACCGGCGCGCGCGGCGTCGTCCGGATCCGGGACGACCCTCGTGCGTATGTCGCCGTTCGCCGATTTCTGGACGGCCCGGATGCGCGCCGCCCTGCGGCCCTTGGCGCCGGACGCGCCGAGCTCGACCCGCTCGAACGAAGCGCGCGCGCGCGGCGCGACGAGGATCGGCGGGCCGTCGCCGCCCCCGATCCGCAGCCGTTCGCCATCAGCCGTCGTCGTCAATAGCCGCGGGCTCAAAAATCGAAAGATGCTCATCCCACTCCTCCGCGCCGGGCGCCGGCGCGCCGGCGTCTACGCCTTCGGACACCAGATAGCGCCGAAAGGGCTTGCCGGCCGCATTCGCCGCGCGCTGGATCTCGACGGTGCGCCGGTGAGCGTCGCCGCCGCTGTAAGCGGTAAGCACGAAACGCGCCCGCGGCGACGGCGTTAGATCAGCGATGCCGGAGCCGCGGTCAAGTTCGCTCTGGGCCGAGGCGGCGAGAACGGGCGCGAACGCATCGTCCATGAAGGCCGACCGCGGGGGCGCGTATTCGGGGCTGAAAGAAAGATGGGCCTTCAGCGCGCCGAGGAGCTCCGGTCCCGCGATCGCTTCCAGATCGTAGACGGAATAAAGCTCCTCGAAGACGCGCAACGGGGCGTTTGTCGGCGGCGGCAGGGCGCGCAGGCGATAGTCCGCCCTCTCCGCGCCGCGAAATCGCCGGACCACGTCGTCGTCCTGGTAGTCGCTGATCTTCGCGGCCGCCTCCTCGCTCGCCTCGCGGCCAAGCCCCATGACCATGAAAAGGGCGGTCATTTCTTCCGGCGTCATCCGCGCGATCGACAAGAAGCCTCCGCCGTCGAGATACCGGACCTCGACCGGGGCCGGGCCGGCCGCGAATTTCCGCGTCGCGCCGGTCGCCGGCCACAGGGCGGCCTCGTCAACGACGTCGAAGTCCAATTCACCGAAGAACGCCGCCTGCGCGTCAAGCGGCTCACCGCGATCGAGATAAAGACCGCGCGGCGTCGGCTGGCCGCTCAGATAGGCGAACGTCGTCTGCTGCTCGGCCGAAAAAAGCGCGCGCGCGGCGTCGGCCCGGGCCTGCAGATCGCGCACGAGCCCGGTCGAAGACGCGACCGATCGATAGGCCGCGGCCATGATCAGCGCCACGCCTGCGATCAGCACGAGGACGATCGGCAGGGCGGCGCCGCGTTGCGCCCGACGCGCACGCGTTTTGGGCGGCTGCGCGAGCGGGCTCATTCCCCGAGCGCGTCCTCGGGGCGCAGGGGCAGCCGCGGCGGCCATTGCATCGCCGCATAATAGACCCCGTCGGCGGCCTGCAGGCGCACGGCCAGCGGCAATTGCGGCGTCGGGTAGAATTCATGGTCGTCCAGCGGCCCGGGCGGCGGGTTTTCCTCCGGGGGCCAGATATCGTACCAGGATTGGTCGGCGCCCAGATAAGAAAAGCTTGCCGGGCCCGCTGCGAACCTCGCGAGGCGCCAGGAGACATCGCCGCTGACATAATGGAGATCAGTTCCGTCCCCGGAGCGTCGCAGCTCGAAAGCGATCGCCGAAAGGCCTGGCGCGTCGTTATGGAGCGCCGAGCGGGTGAGGCCGGAAAACCCCGTCCGGTCGCCGCTGAAGACGGCCTCGTCTTCCTCCGGCCAGGCGGGCACGAGCCCGCCGACCGCCGACTGGAACTGCCCGAGGCGGACCGACCGCTCCAGCGCGTTTTGCGCGACGGCCGATGCGCGCGAGGTCGCGGCGAAGAGCCCCTGCGTCGTCTGTAGGAAAGCGGCCATGAGCACGGCCGTGATCGCCAGGGCGATAATCAGTTCAATGAAGGAAAAACCGCGCTCGCCGATCGCCGCCGCGCCGCAGCGTGCTCTGTTGCAGCGCGGAACGCGGCGCGGCCGTCGCACGCGCAGACGCCGGGTGTTTATGGTGAACTTATCCGCCATGCTGAATAAAAGACATCCGCAGTCGCGCCGCCCAATAATAAGAATTTGCAACACTTGCGCCGCGAAGGACTTTCCCGCTATGGCGTAAGGGGCTGAAAACATTTGCTTTCATTAGCCGAATTATACAACCGCCGGCTGCGGGAGTGTAGCTGAAAGGCCACAAACGCCATAAAGGTTAACAGCCGTCTTGAAACCTATCGACCCGACCTGTATCCCTCCTCTCGGTGGGAACATTAGGGGGTCGCAAGAAATATATCCGCAATAGCGCGCAGGCCGCAGAGGCATGGCTGCCATGTATTTGCCAGCCCTATCACACGTGATCAATGCTGATGAGCCTTGGGTGAAGCGCGCCCCGGGGGCCGTATTTCTTGAACTGCCTGGTGCAGTCTCTCATTGTCAACATGGAGAACTCTACAATGCTGAACAAAAAAGTCTTGCTGGGCGCCGTCGCGGCCTCCGGCCTCATGATGGGGTCGGCCTGGGCCGGCGCCCTCGACATTCGGGTCATCAACGTTAACGGACCCGACGCCGCCGACGGCATGGACGGCGACGGAAACCTGGACGGCCCGGTCGGAACTCTGCGTATTGAGACGACGGAAAC
>CAZBOC010000077.1:0-10960 GCA_964493225.1 uncultured Caulobacterales bacterium
GCGTGAGCGCGCCCTTCGACCCCGCCGCGCAGGAAAGCGCGCACATGCCGTATACAGATGAGGCCTATGGCGTGCTTGCCGCCGTGGCCGCGCGATGGGCGACGGGCGCGCTTCGTCAAGCGTCGATCAAGCTGGTCGCAATCGACTGCGACAATACGCTCTGGAACGGCGTCGTCGGCGAGGACGGCGTCGGCGGGATCGCGATCACGCCGGCGCATCAAGCATTGCACCGCGCGCTTTCACGCCAGGCCACGGCTGGCCGCGTTCTCTGCCTTCTGAGCAAGAACAACGAGGCTGACGTGCTTCAGGTCTTCGATACGCGTCAGGAAATGGCGATCGGCGCCGATCAGTTCACGATCAAGCGCATCAATTGGGATGCGAAGTCGGAGACGATTGCGGCAGCGGCAGCCGAACTCGGAATAGGCCTCGACGCCGTCCTGTTTCTCGACGACAGCGCAGTGGAATGCGCGGAAATGCGGTTGCGCCGGCCCGCGGTCATGACGGTCCGTATGCCCACGGAGCAGATGGAACTTGACGCCTTCTTAAGGCATTTCTGGCCTTTTGACGCCAGCGCGGCGACACGGGAGGATCGAAGGCGTCAGGCCATGTACGCGGAGGAGGCGCGGCGTTCACGTGAACGCAAGGCCGCCGTCTCGCTTGGCGCATTCGTCGCGAGCCTCGATCTCAGGACAGAAATCGCTCGCGCATCGCCGGCCGACGCACCGCGGCTTGCGCAACTCACGCAGCGCACAAATCAATTCAACGCCAATTTGCTGCGGCTTGACGAGGCGGATATTCTGACAGGGCTTGAGCGTCAGGACATGCGGCATTACTCGGTTCGCGTCAGCGATCGCTTTGGCGATTACGGTCTTGTCGGTCTGATGCGCGCGCGTCCGGCCACAGA
Organism: uncultured Caulobacterales bacterium; assembly: GCA_964493225.1. Classification (GTDB taxonomy): domain Bacteria; phylum Pseudomonadota; class Alphaproteobacteria; order Caulobacterales; family Parvularculaceae; genus JAJFFW01. Next base: position 905 of record CAZBOC010000077.1, read on the forward strand.
CTGTCTTTATACAGATATGTTCATGCTGAGTTGCCGGGCCCTTGGCCGCGGCGTCGAGCACGCAATGATGGCGGCTTTGGGCGAGGCCGCGCAGGCGCTCGGCCTTCGCGACGTCGCCGTCGATTTCCGGCCCGGACCCCGCAACGCGCCGGTCGAGCGCTTTCTTCGCAATGTCCTCGACGCCAATGGCGACAGCAGCAGTGACGGCGGCGACGTCCTGCGCGGGCGGGCGTCGCGCCTCTCCGGCCTGACGTTCGACGCGGATCGCGACGCCGCGGCTGCGGCCGAAGAGCCCGCGCCGCGCGTTCGCGGCGGAAGGGCCGTCGCCGGAGCGGCGCTCGGCGAGATCTTCGAGACGATCGCCCGTCGCTGCACGAGCGCCGCGGCGCTGGTCGATGGCGCGCGCGGGGCGGTTCGGCCGCGTCCGGACGTTTCAACGCCTCTTGTCGCGCCCGCTCGCGGCCTCGAGGCCGACATCGCCGCGATCTGGGAGGAGGTCCTGCGCGTGGCGCCGATCGGCGCCCAGGACCGCTTCCCGGAGCTGGGCGGAAAATCCGTACACCTGGTGCGCATTCATTCCCTGTTGCGAGTGCGGCTCGGGATCGATGTCGACCTCGCCACGCTGTTTCGTTTCGCCGCGATCGGTTCGCTTGCCGCGCATCTCTCCGGCGGGCCGCAGCCTGGTGTCGACGCGACCCGAATGGCCCGGATGCGCGCCGCGCGCCGCCGCGAGGGACGCCGGGAGGCGGCGGCCGCCGGACGCCGGAGATGACGGACCGCGACGAAATTGCGGCGAGCGGAATAGCGGTCGTCGGCATGGCGGGGCGGTTTCCGGGTGCGGGCGACGTCGACGAATTCTGGACGAACATCAAGGCGGGCGTTGATTCCATAACACGCTTTCGGCCGGCGCAATCCGAGAGCGCTCCGGACCCGGATGAGCCGTCGGCGTCCTATGTCTGCGCCAGGGGGGTGTTAAACGACATTGACTTTTTCGATGCGCGGTTTTTCGGCTATCTGCCCCGGGAGGCCGAGGTCATGGATCCGCAGCACCGGCTTTTTCTGGAGATCGCATGGGAGGCGCTCGAACATGCGGGTCACGACCCCGCCCGTTATCCCGGGGCCGTCGGGGTGTTCGGCGGCTGTTACATGGACACCTACGTGCTGGCCAATCTGTGTGCGGACGAGGAATTCCGCAAGCGGCTCGTACGATCGATCCAGGTTGGTTCGCTGCAGACCGAACTTGGCAATGACAAGGATTATCTGGCCACGCGGGTTGCTTACAAGCTTGGCCTCACCGGACCGGCGATGACGGTTCAGACGGCCTGTTCGACCTCGCTCGTCGCGGTGGCGACCGCCTGTCAGAGCCTCGACGCCTTTCAGTGCGACATGGCGCTGGCCGGCGGGATTACGATCGTCCTTCCCCAGATGAAGGGGTACCACTACAAGAAGGGCGGGATGCTGTCGCCGGACGGGCGCTGCCGTCCGTTCGACGAAAAGGCGGCCGGAACGGTCTTCAGCCACGGCGCGGGCGTCGTGGTGCTGAAGCGGCTCGAAGATGCAATCGCCGACCGCGATACGGTGTATGCCGTGATCAGGGGCTATGCGACGAACAATGACGGCGGCGATAAGGTCAGCTACACGGCGCCGAGCGTCGAAGGTCAGTCTGAGGTCATCTCGCTCGCCCTCGGCCTCGGGAATATTGATCCCTCTACGATCGGATATGTCGAGGCGCACGGCACGGCGACGCCGCTCGGCGATCCGATTGAGATCGCGGGCCTGGCGAAGGCGTACAGACGGTTTACAGATGAAAAACAGTACTGCGCCATCGGATCGACGAAAGCCAATCTTGGCCATCTCGACGTCGCTTCCGGGGTCGTCGGGCTGATCAAGACCTGCCTCGCGCTCCATGAACGGGTGCTCCCGCCCCAGATCAATTTTGAGAAACCGAACCCCCAGATCGATTTTGAAGCCTCGCCTTTTTACGTAAACACTGCGCTCGCGCCATGGCCCGACGGACGCGCCCCGCGGCGGGCCGCCGTCAGTTCCTTCGGCGTGGGCGGAACGAACGCCCACCTCGTTCTTGAACAAGCGCCGACAGCGCCGCAGAGCGATGGGCGAGCCCCGGCGCAGCTTCTCCTCCTCGCTGCGAAAACACCGACAGCGCTTCAAAGGCAGGCGGATCAACTGGCGCAGTTCCTTGATACGCAGCCGCATGCGCGCCTTGAAGACGTTGCTTACACGCTCCAGGCGGGCCGCGCGCATTTCGCCTGGAGACGCGCGATCGCGGCTGGCGACCGGACCGAAGCCGCCGCGCTGTTGCGCAAGGCCCCAACTCCGGGCGAGGCGCGGGAGGTGTCTTCAACGCCGCAATTCGTCTTCATGTTTCCAGGCCAGGGCGCCCAGTATCCGGGCATGGGCGCGGGGCTTTACGCGGCCGTGCGAACCTACCGCGAGACCATCGACGAGGCGGCGAGGGCGCTCCTCGACGCGCCCGGTTTTGATATCGACATACGCGAGTTTATTTTGTGTCCGGAGGAAGCGGGGACGCCGGGCGATGGGACGGGCGCCCTGATGACCGAGACGCGCTACGCCCAGCCCATGATCGTTGCTGTCGAGATCGCCCTTGCGAGGACGTTGATGGCATGGGGAATTCGGCCGTCGGCGCTAATCGGCCACAGCGTCGGGGAGTTCGCCGCCGCAGCGGTCGCCGGGGTCTTCACGCTGGCGGACGCCATGCGCCTCGTCGCCGAACGCGGCCGGCTGATGCAGTCGATGGCGCCGGGGGCCATGATCGCCGTGATGGCGGCGGTCGACGCCGTCGCCCCGCTTCTGCCCGAAGGCGCGGCGATCGCTGCGGTGAACACCGATCTTTCGACCGTCGTCAGCGTGGAAGAGAAAGGCGCGGCGGACCTTGCCCAGCGCCTCGACGACGCGGGGCTGAAGCACGCCCGGCTCGCCACATCGCATGCGTTTCACTCGTCCATGATGGAGCCGGCGCGCGGCGGAATTGAACGCGCCGTGGCGGCCGCGCCTCGCGCAGACGCGGACTGCGAGATCGTGTCCACGGCGACGGGCGCAACCGTCGCGCCCGGTGAATTCGCGTCGCCGTCCTATTGGGGCGAACAAATGGTGAAGCCGGTGCAGTTCATGAACGCCGTCGAGGCGGCGGCTTCGAAAAATCCGGATCGTATTTTCATTGAAGCGGGTCCGGGACGCGCGCTTGCGGGTTTCGTGCGCCGGGTCTTGCGCGGCCGCGCGGGGCCGACCGCCGTCACGGCGCTGGGGCCGCCGGAAAATCCGGGCTGCGACTATCGCGCGCTGGTCTCCATGGTCGGCGAATTGTGGCGCGCCGGCGGCGCGCCTGATTGGGAGGGTTTCTACAACGGCTCGGCGCGTCGGATCGCCCTGCCGACCTATCCCTTCGAGCGGCAGCGGTTCTGGATCGATCCACCGGATTTCCGGCATGCGGCGCGCCAGGCTCCGCCGGCGGCGAACGAACCTCAATCGGAGCCCGGGGCGGGCCAGGGCGCGGCGCGCCCCGCGGGCGGCCTTGAAGACCTGATCGACGGTCAATTGTCGATTATCGAGGCGCAGCTTGATCTGTTGAACCGACAGCGGTGAGGTTGGATGGTGACGAAAGACAGACGGGATCGAATTATTGCGGAACTGACGGCCGTCGCGGCCGACCTGTCCGGCTACGGTGCAGACGAACTGCCATCCGGGCGGACGTTTCTGGCGCTCGGATTTGACTCCCTCTTTCTCACGCAATTGGCGTCCGCCTACCAGAAGACTTTCAAATGCGCGGTGACGTTCCGACAGCTGATCGCGGAACAGCCGACGATCGAGGCGCTGGCGGACTACCTCCTGACCGCATCGACCGCGTTCGACGAAGCGCCGGCTTGCGAAGTCAAAAACGGGGCGGCGAAAGGTCCGGCGGCCGGCGGCGAGGCAGGTCTCGTCGAAGCGGCCGCGCCATTGACGAGCTCCGCATCGTCCCCCGCGAAGGCGGGCGAGGCGGCGCGTCCCGGGTCTTCCCCGGCGCCTGCGGACGGCGACGGCCTCGCCGCCCTTTTTGCAAGACAGCTCGACCTCATGGCGCGCCAGCTTGATGCCCTGAAGGTCGCGCGCGCGGCGCAGCCGCGACCGGCCCATGGAAACGCCGACGGTGCGGAACCGGTGCGCGCAAATCCGTCGGGGGTCGCAAGCGCAGCCTTAGCGCCCGCCGTCGGGGCCGCGGCGCGCGAGGACGCTGGCCCCGAAACCTCCGCCGCGCAATCGCCGGAGGACTTTGGTCCTGATACGGATGCGTCTGCGCAAAACGACGCGCGCGCGCTGTCGGCCCCTGCGCGCGCGCATCTCAGGCGCCTGATCGCCCGTTACAACGCGAAGACGCCCGGTTCCAAAGCGGCGACCCAGCGCGATCGCGCCGTTCACGCCGACCCGCGAACCGCGGCCGGGTTCAACCCGCTCTGGAAGGAGATGGTTTATCCGATCGTCGTCAGGCGTTCGCAGGGCGCTCATCTCTGGGACATCGACGGCAATCAGTATATTGACCTTCTGAATGGTTTCGGCCCGAATTTCTTCGGGCATCGCGCGCCGTTCATCGTCGAGGCCATGCGCCGCCAGCTTGAGGACGGCTACGAGATCGGTCCCCAGACGCCGCTCGCCGGCGAGGCGGCGCGCCTTTTTTGCGAGTTGACGGGCATGGACCGCGTCAGCTGGGTGAACACCGGATCGGAAGCTGTTCAGGCGGCTATGCGCATTGCGCGCACCGTCACCGGGCGCGATAAGATCGTTGTCTTCAAGGGCGACTATCACGGCAATTTCGACGAAGTGCTCGTGCGTGCGGCGGGGGGCGGGCGCACCGTGCCGATGGCCCCGGGGATCCCGTTCCAGTCGGTCGGGAACGTCCTCGTCCTCGACTACGGCGAGCCGTCGGCGCTGGAGGTGATCAAGAACCTTGGACGCGAGATCGCCGCCGTCCTCGTTGAGCCGGTCCAGAGCCGCCGTCCGGAATTTCAGCCGAAGGAGTTTCTCCATGATCTGCGCGTCCTGACCAGGGCGGAAGGGATCGTTCTTGTCTTCGACGAGGTGATCACAGGCTTCCGAATCGCGCCGGGCGGGGCGCAGCAACATTTCGGCGTGGCGGCCGACCTCGCCACTTACGGGAAGATTATCGGCGGGGGCATGCCGATCGGCGTCGTGGCGGGCCGCGCGGAATTCATGGACACGTTCGACGGCGGCGCGTGGCGCTACGGCGACGACAGCCAGCCGACCGCGGGCGTTACGTTCTTCGCTGGAACCTTCGTGCGACATCCCCTCGCGATGGCGGCCGCGCACGCCTCGCTCAGCTATCTGAAATCAGCCGGCCCGCAGTTGCAGGCTTCGGTCAACGCCCGCACGACGCGGCTCGCGTCGGCTTTGAACGGCCTTTTCGAGGAGCGGGGCGTCGCCGCCAGCGTCGCGCATTTCTCCTCGCAGATGTTCTTCCGGATGAAGGATCCAGGACCGCTCGCGACGCTTTTCTTCTTTCACCTGCGCGCGCGGGGCGTCCATATTCTCGAGCACTTTCCGAGCTATCTCACAGCCGCCCATGACGACGCCGATATTGATGCGGTCGTAGAGGCCGCGCGCGACAGCGTTTGCGAAATGCAAGCCGACGGTGCGCTTGCGAGCCCCAAGGGCCTCGCCCCGGGATGGACCCGTCGCTATCCGATGACGGACGGGCAGCGGGCGTTGTGGTTCGCATCCAAAGCCGATCCTGTCGCGTCCTGCGCCTATAACGAATCCGACACCATCTTGATAACGGGGCCGCTCGACGCGGCCGCATTTCGCAGGGCGGCCGAGGCCACATTCGCCGCACACGAAGCGTTTTCGTTGAGATTTGACGAAAACGCCGAAACGCAGTGGGTGGATGCTGACGCCGCGCCGGCGCTTGAAATCACGGATCTTTCAGAGAGCCCGGATGCAGAGAAAGAAGCGGCGGTGGAACGGCGCATTCGCGACGCCGCGACAACGCCTTTCGATCTTCAGAACGGTCCGCTTTATCGTGCGATGCTCCTGAGGCTGAGCGCCGACGAACATCTGTTCGTGCTTTACTGTCACCACATTATCTTCGACGGCTATTCGGCCGACCTCGTCGTCGCTGAAATCGCCGAGCGTTACGCCGCGTTGAAGGAGGACCGCCCAGCGTCATTGGCTCCGGTGCGTCCCTTTTCGGAATATGCCGCCCATCGCGGACGCTGGCGCGACGATCCGGCGGTTGAAGCCTCGCTGGACTTTTGGAAAGAGGCTTTCGCGGGCGGACCGCCGGCCCTTCCGGAATTGCCGCGCCGGCGGTCGAAGGGACCGGAGGCCGCGTTCGCGGGCGACACCGTGTTCCGCGATCTGGGAACGGACCGGCTCGCCCGCCTCAGGTCTGTAAGCCGCGAGGCGGGCGTCAGCCTCAACGCCACGCTCTTTTCAGCCTTCGGCGTACTGATCGCCAAACTGTCGGGCCAGGAGGCTTTCGTCATCGCTTCCCCGGCCGCCGGGCAAGCGCGCGAAGGGATCGACACCGTCGGCTATTGCGTCAACATGGCCCCGATCCCCGTCGACGCCGGCTCGGACAAGGACTTTTCGGCCTTCGCCGCCGAAAATCAGAGCCGCATTCTGGGCGCCTTGGAAAATTTAGCGGTATCGCCGGGTGACATCGCGAACGCGGTCGGCGCAAGGGTCGAAAACGGCCGCTTCGCGATGCTCGAGATCATTTTCAACTACAGTCGCTTCTTTGCCGGTCTCTCCATGGCGGATTGCCGAATGCATGCGCGGGAGAACCGTCGCTACGCCGTTTATTCGGACATGTTTTTCAACATTGTCGAAAGCGACAGCGGGCTGGCGATATCCTGGGATTACCGAACATCGCATTACAATGCGAAAATGATTGAGCGGTGGACTGATTATTTCGTCGCCATCCTGGATGAGCTTTGCAAGCGCCCCGAGCAAGCGATCGGCGACTTCCTGACGGCGCCGGCTTTCGCTTCGAGAGCGGAAGGCGGTCCTTCCGGGGTTCGACTGGCGGAAAGCCTGCCGTCGGCCTTCGCGGCGGCGGCGGCGGCGCATGCGCGCGCTCCCGCCGTCCTCGGCGACGGCGCCGTCCTGACCTATGGCGAGCTTGCGGCTCTTGTCGAAAGCCGCGCCGCCGCATTGTCGCGGGCGGGCGCGAGGCGCGGCGATGTCGTCGCCGTGCGGCTGGAGCGTTCCGCGGATCTTATCGCCTCGGCCCTGGCGATCTGGCGGATCGGCGCCGTTTATCTCCCTATCGATCCTGACAACCCCGAAGCGCGCAACGCCTATATTCTCGATGACGCCGGCGCCGCCTTTCTGGCGGCTCCGACGACCGACGCAGCGCGGGGGGCGGTGAAAATCCGCGCATTGAACAATAACGCGCCGGATAGAGACCGCGCGCCGCGAACGCCGCGCCAAGCTGACTGCGACGACCGGGCCTATATCCTCTATACTTCGGGATCGACGGGCCGCCCGAAGGGGGTCATCAACACCCACCGCGCCGTGATGAATTTCGTCGCCTCGATGGCGGAGCGCCCGGGACTAGCAGCTTCGGATCGCGTTCTTGCGCTGACCACGCCGAGTTTCGACATCTCGATACTCGAGATGTTCGCGCCTCTATGCATCGGTGCGAGCGTGGTTGTCGCCGCGCCCGACGAGGCGATAGACGGTTTCGCCTTATGCGAATTGATCGAGGATCACGGCGTCACGGTCGTTCAGGGCACGCCGGCGTCGTGGCGGCTGATGCTTGACGCGGACCCTGAAGCGCTCTCCGGCGTGAAGGCGCTCTGCGGCGGCGAGGCGATGCCGCCTGGCCTGGCCGACGCCCTGCGACCGAGAGTTCGCGAGCTCTGGAACATGTACGGTCCGACGGAAACGACGGTCTGGTCGACCTGCGGCGAAATCACGGCTGACGAGCCGGTCACTGTCGGCGTCCCGGTCGCCAACACGTCGATCACCGTCGTCGACGGAGGCGGGCGACCCGTTCCCGTCGGCGCCCTCGGCGAGGTCTGGATAGGCGGCGACGGGGTCGCAGAAGGGTATCTGAACCGGGCGGACGAGACGGCGGAGAAGTTTGTCGCTGATCCGTTCACGGAAGGAAGCGGGCGCGTCTACCGGACAGGCGATTGGGGCCGCATGACCGATGAAGGGCAACTCGAAATCGTCGGACGCCGCGACGATCAGATCAAGCTGCGCGGCCGGCGCATTGAATTCGGCGAAATAGAAGCCGCAATTGAGGCGGTCCCGGGCGTCGACCGGGCCTTTTGCGCAGTCCGCCAGGACGCCGCCGGGGAGGATGTTCTCGCAGCGTACATCATCCCCGCATCCGATCCGGCGCCTGACGCCGGCGCTCTTCGCCGCGCGCTCAAAGCCACGCTTCCCCACTACCTCGTCCCCCAGCACGTAATGACCATCGACGCGCCGCCCCTGACAGCGAACAACAAGATTGACCGGAACGCGCTTCCGGACCCGGATGGCGCGTCTCGACCTCACGCTGAAATCATTTCGCCGCGAACGCCTGAAGAGGAGGGCCTCGCTGCGATCTGGCGCGACATGCTTGACGCTCCCACGATCTCCGTGACTCACAATTTTCTCGAACTGGGCGGCCAGTCGCTGAAAGTGGCGCAGATGGTCGCCCGGGCGAAGCGCGAACTCGGTTTTTCGATTCCTCCCCAATCGGTCGTTTTTGAAACGCTTGAACAACTCGCCGAACGGGCGGGCGCAGCGGAGCGTTCTAACCGGGAAGCTCGGCTGCAATAAGCTCGGTCAGCTCCCGGCCGTGCGTTTCCAGGAAGAAATGCCCCGCGTCGAATTCGTGAATCGTGGTCTCCCCTGTCGTCAGGCTGCGCCAGTGCGCAGAATCGACGCCCGCGGTGAAAGGATCGCGCACGCCGGAGAGGACGCTGAGAGGCAGGTCGAGAGGCTTCGCGAAGCGGGGACGGTAATCCGAAAGAAGCGCCAGGTCCGCGCGCAACGTCGGCGCGAGGAGGGCGCGAATTTCCGGATCCCCAAACGAGGGCGGGGCGGTTCCGAAGCGCTCTTCAAGATGCTGGACGAGTTCGTCGTCCTCGACCGGCGGTTCCAAGGCCAGGGGTTTCGTTGGCGGGACCATGGCGGCGCAGAAGACGCGCCGCAGGTCGAGGCGGGCATCCTCCGCAAGTTCGCGCGCGAGATCGAGGGCCATGACGGCGCCCATGCTGTGGCCGTAAAGAAGGATCGGCCCCGGCGGCAGCGCGCGAACGGCGGCGACGGCCGCCTCGATCGCCGCGCCCCAGTCTGCGAGCGGCGCCTCGTCGAGACGATGTTCGCGGCCCGGCAAGGCGATGGCGTAAGGCTCGATCGCTTTCGGGAGCAATTTGACCCAGCTGTAGAACGCGGCCGGCCCGGCTCCCGCGTAGGGAACGCAGATCAGGCGCAGCCCGGCCATCGATCTCGGTTCAAGACAGGTCAGCATCTTTTCCATGACGGGCATCTCCTTCGCCCCGCAACGAGGCCGCCGTTGGACCCCGGTAACAGATTGTCAATTCGCCGTCATTGAATAGGCTGTCGCCCGTTTACGGACCGGAAAGAGACCCTGTTGCATGACGCCTTTCTTTTTTGGAGATCAAAGCGCGAGACTGTTCGGAGCGTTTCACGAGGCGCGCAGACCCGCGCCCGCCGCGCCAGGCGTTCTTCTCTGCGCGCCCTTCGGCGAGGAGGCGATTCGGATTCATCGCACCTTTCGGATCCTGGCCGATCGGCTGGCGGACCAGGGGTCGCCGGTTCTGCGTTTCGATTATGGCGGGGCCGGGGATTCCTGGGGCGACGGGGCGGATACGAGCCTTTCAACCATGGCTGCGGATATCGACGTTGCGCATCGCGAGCTTGTCGATCGGGTCGGCGAGCGCCGCATCGTCTGGATCGGCTTGCGGCTCGGAGCGTCGGCGGCGCTGCGGGCGGCCGCGACCGCCCGCCCGCGCGGGCTTGTGGGCCTCCTACTCTGGGAGCCGGTGGCGGGCGGCGCGGATTACC
>CAZBOC010000078.1:0-10954 GCA_964493225.1 uncultured Caulobacterales bacterium
TCAAGGACAGCGCGGGCGATCCCGCCAAGGCCGGCGTCTTCAACAATTCGGCCCAGGTCTGGAACCACACCTTCTACTGGAACTCCATGAAGCCGGGCGGCGGCGGCGCGCCGACCGGGGCCGTCGCCAAGGCGATCGACGAGGCGTTCGGCGACTATGACGCTTTCAAGGAAGCCTTCGCCAAGGCCGGCGCGACGCAGTTCGGTTCAGGCTGGGCGTGGCTCGTCGCCAAGGACGGCAAGCTGGAGGTGCGCAAAACGCCGAATGCGGAACTTCCGCTGACGGAAACCGGCGTCACGCCGCTCCTCACCATGGACGTCTGGGAGCACGCCTATTACCTCGACTACCAGAACAAGCGCCCCGCCTACATCTCCACCTTCCTCGACAATCTCGTAAACTGGGATTTCGCCAACGACAATCTTGCGAAAGCCTGACGCCGACGATCAGGGCCCCTGCAAGGCCCAAGCGACAAAACCCGGTCAAAACAACCGGGTTTTTTTGTCCGCATCGCCCTCGCCGCGTCGCAGAACCGCTCATGAAAAAAGGGCCGGGAAAAATCCCGGCCCTCCTCAAATCTGGGTGTCAGCTGCTTATCCGCGGAGGTTCAGGCGGAAGAAGAAGTTCCGGCCGAAACGGTTTCCACCGCCGCCAAACGCATCCTGTTCGATGGTCAGATCGTTGTCGAGGACGTTGTTGACGCCGAAGCGGATGGCGGCGTTGTCGTTGAATTCGTAACCGATAGACATGTCGTGCTCGACATCGCGTTCGAGAGGCGAGGCGACGGAGGGAATATCGTCGCAATCGCCGGGCACGCGCTGGAAGCACGGCAGAACGTTGTCGTCATAGGTCGACCGCCAGAAGAAGTCGAAGCCCCTGTAAGTCCAGTTGAAGTCGGCGACGAGCTGAATTTCCTCATCGCTGTTTCCAGAAGACCCGACCTGGTTCACCGGGCGCCCGTCAGCGTCGAGACCGGCGGTGGACGCGCTGTCCCGGAAGACGATCGGGACGTAGAACGTCGCGCGCATGTCAATATTGCCGAGATCCCTCGAGCCGTCGTTCAGGCCGATGAACTTGGTTGCGTCGGCGAGATCGAACTCGTAACGACCCTGGGCCTGAAGCGCGTCGAGCTCGATGAAGCCCGTGTTGCCGAAGCCGGTGATGCCCGAAACGATATCGAAGCCGCCGATGACCGAGCCGTCAGGCGCCGCCTGCGGACCGGTCCGCGTGAAGTTTTGGCATTCCGGCGCGCTGAGCGTCGTATCGAGGCAGGTCTCCGTGAAGAACGTGAAGTCAGGCTGCACGATCTGGTCGTCAATGTTGATGGAGATCCAGTCAGCCCGGAACACGAAACCGGGAACGGCGTTCGGCGTGATCGTGAAACCTGCCGTCCAGGAGTTGCCGATCTCGAAATTGAGGTTCGGGTTGCCGCCGGCCTGGAGCGGGACCGCCGCATTGATTGACGGCGTCGTGAAGGCGTTGTCGCCCGGGGCGAGGATCAGACCGAAGGTGCCCGTGGCGTCCGTGCCGAGCGTGGCGTCCGTGAAGCCGAGCGCCTGGGCCTGCGCGACGCAGTTGGCCTGACGGTTCGTGCCGGGAGCCAGCTGGATCGTAGACACGTCGCAGGGATCGCCGGTCTGGTCGAAGGCCTGGGCGAAGGGCGAGAACAGCTCGACGATCGAGGGCTGGCGAACCGACCGCGTATAGTTGCCGCGGAAGGTGACCTGCTCGTCGAACATGGCGAGCGTGCCGCCCGCGGAGTAGGAGTTCACGTTGCCGTCAAGGGCGTTGCCGAGAAGCTCGACGTTCGAATCCGACGACCCGCGCGCCCGAATGTAACGGTAGGCGCCCTGGAAATCGAGCCTGTCTATAAACGACACGGGGTTGAAATCGCCGCCGAGGACCGGGATGACGACCTCGCCGAAAATCTCGTTGGACACGACTTCCGCGTTCGGGAAGCTGGCGATCGCCGGTTCGCGGGAAAGGCCGTCTTCAAGGACTCCCCCGTTCGTCAGTGAACCGAACTCGCGGCGCCGCTCGACGCCGGCGTTGAACTGGAGCCAGCCGGCCGGAAGCTGGACAAGCTCGCCGCCGAAGTTCGCGACAAAGTCCGTCTGGCTGATATCGCCGAAGCTGAGCGCAGGCGACGTAATGAAGTTGATTGCTTCAAACGAATTGCCGCCAGGGATCTGTCCGACGAACAGGTTGACCGGCGTACATCCGGCGAGCGCGCCGTCCGGCGTCGGGGTGTTGCTCGTCGAAATGCCTGACGTGCCGTTGTTCGTGGCCGGATCCGTGTTCTGGTCGACCGGTCCCGGCGCGTCAAGGAACGCGCGACAGACGATGTCGCCGACCTGAGCCTGGTCGATGCCCGTGTTCACCACCGCGCCGTCCCGGATGACGTTGAACTGACTGCTGTTGATGGTTTGCGTGAGCGCGTCCTGGTTCATCGGATCATTCAACTGCGCCAGCCCCGCCGCATCAAGTTCGACCGAATCCACCGCGTTGAAGAATGCGTCGCCCCGAATGACCGCCACATTGCGCGACTGGTTCGTGCGGCCGAAGTTCATCGAGATGTCCCAGTTGAAGTTCCGCTCGGCCCACTCGAAGTCGCCCTCCAGGCCGCCGACGACGCGGAACTGCGTCGTGTCGACGAAGTTCGCGCCGGCGTCAGGCAACAGGCCGAGGTTGATGCCGTTCAGGAAAATCGTGTCGCCGGCGCCGCCGGCGATCAGCGTCGCGCGGTCCTGATCGGAGATGAAGGGATTGTTGATCGAGACGCCGAAAGAACCCTGACCCTGCGTGCCGAGGAACGCCGTGTTGAAAGCGTTCGAAGACTGGCTGACGAGGTCGGTGGAGTTCGAGTTGGAGAAGTTCGTCTCGAAGAAGAGGCGCACATTTTCGCTCACGTCATAGTGGCCGATGCTCGAGAACACGAAACGCTCGACCGGCGGGATGGCCTCTTCGAAGTCCTCGAGATCGAAACCCGAGCCGAGCGAACCGTTAACGGCGTTGGTGCCCGTACGAATGCCCGGATCAAAGACAGAAAGGCCGCCGTCGCCGGCGAAGCTGACGATATTGCCGTCCGCGTCGCGGAAGACGTTCGCGCCGAAGAAGGGAATCGGCGTGGCCGCCGTCGGGGCCGGAAGGTAGCCGAAAGCGCCGTCGAGAATATTAAAGCGCAACTCGTCGCCGATGACCCGCGGACCGTCCGCCTGCGGGAACGAGGCGAGCTGGTCGCGAACGCCCGGAACGTCGTTGGACGTGGCCCCTTGCTGGTTCTCATACTGAATGCCGACGGTCACGTTGCCGCGGCCGTCCGAGAAGTTCGAGCCGAAAACGCCGGATACGTTATACTCCGGCGCCGAGAAATCCTGGTAGTCGTCGAACTGGAAAGAGAGATCGACGCCTTCAAAGTCCTCCTTCAGCACGATGTTGACCGTACCCGCCAGGGCGTCGGCGCCGTAGATCGGCGCGCCGCCGATGGAGAGCGTTTCAACACGTTCGATCATGGCCGCCGGGAAGTTGTTGATGTCGACCTGCGAGCCTTCGACGCGGCCGATCGGGTCGGCGGAAAGCGGGTTGCCCGGAACATAGCGGCGGCCGTTGACGACCGTCAGCGTGCGCTGCGTGCCCAGGTTGAAGAGATCGAGAAACTCCTGGCCGACGTTCTGGCCGGAACCGGTGGTCAGGCCGCCGACGCCGGCGCCGAAGCCCGGAAGCTCGTTCAGGGCGTCAGCGATGTTCGTGAAGCCCCGCTTGTCGAGCGTGTCGTTCTGAAGGACGAGCGCCGGCTGGGAGATGTCTTCAAAACCCCGACGCTGGATGCGCGAGCCCACGATGACGATCGTGTCGTCTTCCGCGGCCGCCGCCTCAGGCGCATCGCCGATTTCCTCGACGGGCTGGGCGACTGCGGGGGCCGCGAAAGCCATGGCGAGGGCGGAGGCGCCGGCGCCGAACAGGATGCGCGCTTCATTGACTGAAAGCGACGAGGAAGTTCTGGAGAGTTTCATGGTCGTGAGCCCCTTTATGATGTCTCTTGTCGGATACGCGTGTCGACGCATCATCCGCGTTGCACGTTTCTTTCGCTGGAGCAGCGCGCACGCATCCCGCGCACAGCGGCGAACTCGATCGGTAGTAAGTCTGCATGCCCCGATGTTGTCAATTCGACATTTGCGATTGACCATGGCGCTGCGGCACTTCGGTTATGATTGTGACTTTTCTGCACCGCCCGCTCCCTGGATCGCCGTTCTTCATCAGGACCGGGTTGTTCACTGATTCGATCGATCCGCGAATCACCGATCTTGCGGGCGGCGTCGGCATCTGCGAGTTTCCGGCGTCGCGTCCCGCATCGTGGTCCGGGCGGGGAAATTCAAGGAATGCGTGCATGGCCAGACCGAGCCTTTCATCCTTCCCCCTGGCGGGCGCCTCGGCTCTCTGCCTGAGCCTCGCCGGGTTCGGCGCGTGGGCGCAGTCCGGCGAACCCGTGACCCTCGAAGAGGCGCTCCAGATCTGCGCGGGCGTCAGAAAGGAACGCGATCGTCTGGACTGTTTCGAAGGGCTCGCGGCGGCGGCGCGCGAGGACGGCGCGGCCGGAGAAACGGCGGAGGGGCCGCAGCCCTCTGACGCAGGCGGCGAAGGGAGCGCGGCGGATGGCGAGATCATGGCTGCGCCCGTCCGCGAAGAGCCAGGGGCCGACGGGGAAGCGGGGGGCGGCGACGCGGGGCGACCCGCCAGCGGCGAGGACCCGGAAAATCTCGCCGGCGAGGCCGGGGGCGAAGCGCCGGGGGCCGAAAGCGGCGCGCCGCCCGAAGGAGCGCCCGAGGCCCCTCCGGCCGTCGCCGGGGACCCGGAGCCTTCCACCCGCAAAAGATTCGTTATTCTGCCTGCTGAAGAGGCCGAGGAGCGTCTTTCAGAACCCAAGACCCCCGGACAGAAGCGCGAGCGCTACCGCGCCAGGATCCGCAAGGCCTGGCGCAATGGCGAGAACCGCCTGTTCCTCTTGCTTGAAACCGGCGAAGTTTACAAACAGACGAGCTCGAAGAAAGCGACGACGCCGAAACCGGGAGACGAGATCGAATTGCGCCCGGCGACCTTCGGAGGCTGGTTCGTTGAATTGCGCGACGGGTATCGCGCGACGCGCATGAGCCTGATCAACAAGTGAAGTGACGCCGGCGCGGCCGCAAAGACGCGCGTCAGCCCCGCTCGCGCCGCCTCAGGCGGGCGCAGGCGCCGCCTCGCTTTTCGACCAGTCTCGCTTGACGCCCGTCGCAAGCAGGGCGGGCGCGGCGACGAATACGGACGAATAGGTGCCGATCACGACGCCCCAGATCATGGCGAAGGTGAAGCCGCGCAGAACCTCCCCGCCCAGAATGTAGAGCGCGACCAGCGCGAGGAGCGTCGTGATCGACGTCATCACCGTGCGCGACAATGTGTCGTTGATCGAGAGATCGACCACCTCCGGCAGAGGGCGCTTCTTGAATTTGCGCAGGTTCTCGCGAACGCGGTCGTAGACCACCACGGTGTCGTTCATGGAATAGCCGACGATCGTCAGGATCGCAGCGATGATCGCCAGGGAGAATTCAAGCCGCGTGACGGCGAACATGCCGAGGGTGATGACCACGTCGTGGACGAGCGCGAGTATCGCGCCGACCGAAAACTGCCATTCGAACCGGAACCAGATGTATAGAAGCATCATGGCGATGGCGAGCGTCACGGCCGTGACGCCGGCGCGGATGAGGTCGGAGGAGACGGCCGGGCCGACGACATCGGCGCGGCGCAGGACATAGCCCTCGCCGAGCAGATCCTGCAATGCGCCCTGCACGGCCTCGGAGGCGCGCTGCTGGGCCCTTTCGGCGTCGCGGTCCGCGTCCTCGGCGTCGGCGTCCTCAGCCTGCTGCTGCTCTACGAAAACGACGACGCCTTCCGCGCCCCCGGCGAAATCCTGAATTCTCTGTACGCGGACGTCGCCGAGACCGAGCTTGTCGACCGCGGCCCGCGCCTCGTCGAGATCGATCGGTTCCGCATCAGAGACTTCGATCGTGACGCCGCCCTTGAAGTCGACGCCGAAATTGAGACCGAGGCCGGCGATAGCGGCGATCGAACCGACGACGAGAACAGCGGAGATCGCGGCGGCGATGAAACGCCATTTCGTGAATGGAACGGCGGTCCTTTCCGGGACAAGCTTCAAGAGCATCGGACGCCCTCCCTAGAGCGTGATCGTTTTCGGCCGGCGCGCGAGCAGCCACCCGCCCACGACCATCCGTGTCAGAACGAAAGCGGTGAAGACAGAGGTCGCGACGCCGACGGCGAGCGTCACCGCGAAGCCTCGAACGGGCCCCGCGCCAAGCTGGAACATGATGAGCGCGGCGAGAAAGGTGGTCACGTTGGCGTCGAGGATCGCCGACCAGGCGCGCTGATAGCCCGTCTCAACGGCGCTGATGGGGGGCTTGCCGGCCTTCACTTCCTCGCGGATGCGTTCGAAGATCAGCACGTTCGCATCGACCGCCATGCCGATCGTCAGGACGATGCCGGCGATCCCTGGCAGCGTCAGCGTCGATCCGAACAGCGACAACAGCCCGGCGATCAGGATCACGTTCGCGATAAGGGCGATGTCGGCGTAGATCCCGAACCGGCCGTAGGAGAGCACCATGTAGATCACGACGGCGATGAAGCCGACGATGAGGGCGTTGCGCCCGGCGCGCACCGATTCCGCGCCGAGCTCCGGGCCGACCGAACGCTGCTCGAGGATCTGAAGCTCCGCCGGCAGGGCGCCCGCCTGGATGAGCGTCGCCACGCGCTGGGCTTCTTCGGCCGAAAAACTGCCGGTGATGCGGCCGCTGCCGCCCGTGATCGGCGATCGGATGCTGGGCGCGGAGATGATCTCGCCGTCGAGCACGATCGCGAAGAGTTCGCCGATGTGGTCGCGCGTGTAGTCGCCGAAGCGGCGCGCGCCGCGCCCGTCGAAGCTGAAATTGATCTGGAACCCGCCGCCGTCCGTGTTGACGCCTGCGCTGGCGGACTGGACCATGTCGCCGGTGACGACCGGATCCTCATAGAGAACGAGCGCGCCCGCCGTCCCCTCGGTCTCGGAAAAGGGAACCTTGATGCGGCCGGGCGGGAGAAGATCGGCCTGCGGATCGACGGTGCGGTCATGGCGGTGAAAGGAAAGCTGGCCCGTTCCGCCGAGAAGCCGCTTCAACGCCTCCGGGTCGTCGTCTCCCGGAACCTGAATGACGATGCGATCCTCGCCCTGGGGCTGGATCGAGACTTCCTTCGTGCCGGACGGGTCGATCCGTCGACGGATGACCGTCATCGACGTCGTCAGCGCGTCGTTTTTGAAGTATCTGCGCGCTTCCGGCGTCATCGCGACCGTGATCAGGTCGCCGTCGATCGCGACGGCGTAGGGACGCGGGCCGACGCCGGGCACGCCGGCGAGCCCCTGTCGGGTCACGTCGCGAACGCGCCGGCCGGCTTCGTCCGCCTGGGACGGATCCTCGACCCGGAACGAAATGACCCCCGCCTCCACGTCGAGGTCGACCGGCCCGCCGGCGACGCGGATCCGCTCGCGGCCGGCGGCGCGATTCGGCCGCAATTCGCGCTGGATTTCCTGGCGAACGCCTCGCAGGCGGTCCTCGATCACTTTCTCGGATTCAACGCCGACGAGGAGATAGGAGCCGCCCTGCAGATCCAGACCGAGATTGATCTGGCCTTTGGGAAGAAATCCCGGAAACCCTTCAAGCTCGTCTTCGGAAAAGAAATTGGGCAGGGCGAACAGGGCTGCGAGCGCCACCGATCCGGCGATCAGAATCGTCTGCCAACGGGAGAATTGCAGCATGGGTCCGCGTCCGCCGTTACTGATCGTTCGCGGCGGGCTGGGGCTTGGTCCGCACGTCGCTCAGGGTCGCCTTGACGACCTTGACCGCGACATTGTCGGCGAGTTCGACCATAACCTCCGCATCGTCGAGGACCTTCGTCACCTTCCCGACGATGCCGCCCGCCGTTACGACAACGTCGCCCCGACGCACGTTGGACACCATTTCCGCGTGCTTCTTCCGGGCCTGCTGCTGCGGTCGGATCAGAAGAAAATAGAAGATCACGAATATGAGTACGAGCGGCGCGAGGCTCGTGATCGGATTGGGTGCGGCGACCGGCGCGGCGGCGGCTTGTGCGGCGGTGATGAACATCGGCGGATTTTTCTCCTTCCTCGGCGTTTGAAGCCTCGGCGTCTCGTGAAAACGCGCCGTTCGCCTTTGGTCGCGGCGGGCGCACGCCCCGGGCGGCGGCCATGTCGGGGGCGCGCCGGAACTGGCGGATATATAGCGGTAACGCGCGCGCGCGCAACGCCCCGCGCCGTCCGCGCCGCCCCCCAAGCATTGCGCGCCTGACCGGGCGCGGCTGGCATGCGCGGCGGCGGCGGGATAGAATGCCGGCGGCAGTACGGTTTTCGAAGGAAGGACGCGGCGATGCGGCTCGGCTTGAAAACGCTTTTGATCGGCGCGGCGATCGCCACGTGCGGGTGCGCCGGCTACGGCGCTGGCGATCAGGCCGCCGACGCGGCCTGCGCGGCGCGCGAAAGCGCCTGCATCCGCGAATGCGACGAAGCTTTCGAGCGGCGGCCGAATTCCTGGGACTACGCTGAATGCACCGACCGCTGCCGCGCGGCGCGAGGACCGGCCTGCCCCTGAAGCGCGCAAGCTCGCCGCGTCGCCGGCGCCTCCAACACCCTGTCAGGGCGATGCGATCGCCGTCTCCAACGACAGGATCGCTTGCTTGCGCGCCGCACCCCATCGGTAGTTGTGGACCGCGCCCGAAGCCAGAAGCACCCGGTGGCACGGGATCAACAGCGAGATCGAATTGGCGCCGACCGCCGCCCCGACGGCGCGCGCGGCCTGCGGCGCGCCGAGGGCGCGGGCGACGTCGCCATAGGTGGCGGTCGAAGCAAAGGGGATCGCCAGGAGCGCCTCCCAGACCTTGAGTTGAAAATTCGTACCCTGAACACATAGCCCGAGGGGTCGGTCGAGCCGGCCGCCCGCAGCGAAGCGAAAGGCGCGCGCGGCGAGCGGCGCGATAAACGCGGCGTCTTCCACAAAGTCCGCCGCGGGCCAGTCCCGCTTCATCTCCGCTATCGCTGAAGCGGCGCCGTCCCCGCCCCCGGCGAAACTGAGCCAGCAGATCCCCTCGCCTGTCGCGCCGATCAGCGCCGCGCCGAAAGGTCCCGCCATCGTCGCATGCCGGATCGTCAGTCCAGCTCCTTTTTTCCTGTAAGCGCCCGGCGTCATCGCCTCGGCGACGAGGAAGAGATCATGCAGCCGCGAAGGGCCGGACAGACCCGCCTCAAGCGCGGCGTCGAGAAGGCTCGCCCCGCCTTCGATCGCCCGGCGCGCGCGCCCGGCCGCGAGGTGCTGCAGAAAGCGTTTCGGCGAAACGCCCGCTCCGGCTTTGAAAACCCTCTGGAAATGGGCGGGGCTGAGGCCGACGGCCGCCGCCGTTTCTTCAAGCCCCGGGCTGCGTTCGGCGTTGGCGACCAGGAAATCGATCGCCTCGGCGACGCAGGCATAGGCGTCGCGGCGACGGGGCGCGCTAGGCGATCGTTTTGCAGGCGTCGACATGGCGGGGCTTATCGCGCGAACGCGTCCGTCGCCGCCACCCGTTTTTTGCGCTCCCGTTTACCGGCCATTAACGCTGTTGGCGTGGAGTCGGCGTCCGAAAGGAGGCGCTCAGTGGAAGACCTTCAGTACATATTCAACCTCGGCTTTTCCGGGTCTGACGTCTGGCGGGCGGTTCTCTTGTCGTTTTTCGGAGCCATGATCTTGAACAAGAACGGCTCGGTCTGGATCCTCGGCGGCTGGGCTCTCGCAATCGACCGGGTGATCTGGCCGGTGACCGCCCAGGCCCTTGCAGGCGCGGACATCCATTCGATCTACGCCTCGATCGGCGCGCTCTTTGAAACGCTTCCGGACGATCTGGGGCTCTACCTCGTGCGCTACCTCGGCATTGTCGGCATGATCGGCGCGTTCTTCCTCGCAAAGCTCCGGATCCACAAGCCCTTCATGCAGGCGGCCTGACCCCGGCGTTTCGTTCGTGTGAAGAGGGCCTGCGCCGGCGTCGCGAAGCGCCGGGAAGAACGAATGAGGAAAACCGCCGCTTGTCTCACTCGAAGTCAGCAAAACGCGGTGGCGCGCCGGGGCGGCGCCGATCCCCGCGGCGGCGAACGCACCGCTGACCGCGGCTCACCCCGCGGCCGCCAGCGACGGCGCTGTTTCGACGCGCCGCGCCTCTCCCGCCGCGGCCCGACGCCAACGCGCGGAGAACGCCTCGGCCGGCTCGGCGGAGAAAGCCTTGATCAAACCCTGGATGTCGGATCGCGCCCTGATTTCATCGAACCCGGCGTCCGGCGGCGCGATGAAACCCAAATCATGCAGCCATTTGGCCGAGCGCCCCGTCGCCACCCACGAGCGGTGCCAGGGGAGCGCGCCCGAATAGGCGTCGTTGACCGCCTTCGCCAGTTCGTTCGTGCAGTTCGAGTGCAGCGTGTTGTAGAAACGCGGCCGCGCGGCGAGATCATTGGTGCGCTTTACGAAGTGGTCGAAAATCACCATGGCCCGGTCCCTGGGCAGATCGAGGCGATAGGCGTAGAGCGGGTGGTCAAGCTTGACGGCGATCCGTGTCAGGACGTCTTTCTCGCTGGACCAGACATAGGCGAGCTCATAGGCGCGAAAGGCGCCGTTTAGGGCGGAATATTTCTCACCGGTCTCCCGGCGCGCTTCGACGGAAACGCTAAGCGTGCGCCGGGCGCCGGCCTCGTCTTCGAATACGAAGGAGAGAAAGCTGTGGGCGAATAGCGGATTGCCCCCGAAGGGCTCGATGAAGAACCAGACCTCGGCGAGATCGTCAGCGCGTACCGGCGTCGTCTCCCACTCTTTCCGCAGCGCCCCGGAGGGGCCGTATTCAAAGG
>CAZBOC010000079.1:0-10878 GCA_964493225.1 uncultured Caulobacterales bacterium
ACGGCGCGCAGGAAGTTGACGCCGCGCCCATGGGCCCCCTAGACCAGCGCCTGGACTGGATCGTCACCGAACGCGGCGCGATCGCCGTCCGGTAGAGGGTTCGTTCGGAGGGAAAGGCGGTCGATGCGGGTTGGACTTTTCGGCGACATCGTCGGCCGGGCCGGGCGCACGGCTCTCGCAGAGCATCTTCCCCGCCTTCGCCGACGGCTGCGGCTCGACTTCGTCGTTGTCAACGCCGAGAACGCCGCCGGAGGCTTCGGCGTGACGCCGCGCGTCGTCGAAGAACTCCTGACAGCCGGCGCCGACGCCCTGACGACTGGCAATCACGCCTTCGACCAGCGCGACGAACTGCGCCTCTTCGACGAAGAGCCGCGTCTTTTGCGCCCTCTCAACTATCCCGCGTCGAATCCGGGGCGCGGCGCGGCGATGTTTGCCTGCGCGGACGGTCGCCCTGTCCTCGTCGTCCATCCCATGGGCCAGCGGGGCATGCAGCCGATCGACGATCCCTGCGCGGCCGTCGACGCGGCCCTCGAAGGCGCGGTGCTCGGCCGCGAGGCGAGCGCGATCCTCATTGATTTCCACGCCGAGGCGACGTCCGAGAAATATTCACTCGGCCACCATCTCGACGGCCGCGTCAGCGCCGTTGTCGGAACGCACACCCACGTTCCGACTGCGGACAGTCAGATTCTGCCGCGGGGGACGGCGTTCATCGCCGATCTCGGCATGTGCGGGGATTACGACAGCGTCATCGGCATGGAGAAGTCGGAGCCGCTGCAAAGGTTCGTCACGAAGATACCGACAGGCAGGATGACCCCCGCTTCCGGGCCTGCAACGGTCTGCGGGTTCTTCGTGGAGACCGATGACGAGACCGGACTGGCGAAATGCGCGGAACCGATCCGCATCGGCGGCAGGCTTCGGGAGACCGTTCCCGATACTGACTAGCGAACGTAGGACGCGCCGTTGATGTCAAAAGTCGATCCCGTCGCGGACTGACACGCATCGCTCAGGAGAAACGCAGCGAGTGCGGCGACCTCCTCGGGCTGCGCGACGCGGCCGAGAGGAATGTCCTTCAGCGCGTTCCTGCGCGCCTCAACGTCCTCGGGCGCCATGCGCGTCTCCACCCATCCGGGGGCGATCGCATAAAGAAGGATGTTCTCGCCGGAAAGCGCCCGCGCCCAGGTCTTGGTCATGGCGTTGATCGCGGCCTTGGAGGCGGCGTAGCCCGCATGGTCCGGACCGTCTCCGCGATAGGCGGCCCGGCTCGCCAGATTGACGATCCGCCCGCCGCCTTTCTCCCGAAAATGGCGGATCGCGGCGCGGCAGACGTCGGCGGGCGCGCGGACGTTTATCGCGATGGTCCGGTCCCAGCCTTCCGCCCAGTCGGCGTCATCGGCGTCGACCGGCGTGGGGAGAAAGACGCCGGCGTTGTTCACGACCGCGTCGAGCCTTTCGCGTCGGCCAAGCGCAGCCCCGACGAGCCGCGCGCCCGACCCCGGCGCGGCCAGGTCTTCGTAAAGAAGTTGGTCGTCGGCAAGTCTCGCGCCCCTCGCGGCGGCCGTCATCGCGTCGCTCGGTCCGCTGGCGTGGGCGAGAACGTCCGCGCCTTGTTCAGCCAATAGCCTCGCGGCGGCGGCGCCGATGCCGCGCGAAGCGCCGGTGATGAGGATTGTCTTTCCCGAGAGGTCCGCCATGCCCCCCTTAAAGCCGAGGCCGGCGCGGCGCGCAAGGAAGGGGACCGCCCGCGGCGCCTTGATGTCGACGGGCCCGACAGGCTACACCCGCGGATCAGCACGGAAAGTTTCAGGTCGAGAGGGTTTGACGCGATGGCTGGCCACTCAAAATGGGCGAACATCCAGCACCGCAAGGGGCGCCAGGACGCAAAAAGATCAAAGCTGTTTTCACGGCTTTCGAAAGAAATCACGGTTGCGGCCCGAATGGGCGCGCCGGACCCTGAGTTCAATCCGCGCCTCAGGCTGGCGATCCAGGCCGCCAAATCGCAGTCGATGCCGAAGGATAACATCGAACGGGCGATCAAGAAATCGACTGGCGACGACGCCGCCGTCTATGAGGAAATCCGGTATGAGGGCTTCGGTCCGGGAGGGATCGGCGTCATTGTCGAGGCGCTGACCGACAACCGCAACCGCGCGGCGAGCGAGGTCCGGACGGTTTTTTCGAAGAACGGCGGCAATCTCGGCGAGACCGGCTCGGTCTCGTTCCAGTTCGACCGGGTCGGCGCGATCGAGTATCCGGCCGAAGCCGCGAGCGAAGACGAGATGCTCGAAGCCGCGCTGGAGGCCGGCGCCGACGATGTTCAGACGTCCGAAGACCTGCACGAGATTTATTGCGCCGACGACGCGCTCGCCGAGGTCGCGGGAGCCCTTGCGGCGAAATTCGGCGACGCCGCTTCGGCGAAACTGATCTGGAAACCGCAGAGCACGATCGAAATCTCGGGCGGTCCGGCCGAAACGCTCATGAAACTGATGAACGCCCTTGAGGACTGCGACGACGTTCAGAACGTTTACGCCAATTTCGAAATTTCCGACGAGGAAATGGAGCGCCTCGCCGGTTAGGCGGATTGTGCGCTCGTTCCGCTGGAGCGTTCAGCCCACCTGTCCAAAACGGCGAAAAGCTGGTCCTGGTTGATGGGTTTGGCGAGGAAATCGTCCATGCCGGCCTCGAGGCTCCGAGTTTTATCCGCACCGAGTATATGCGCCGACAGGCAGATGATCGGCGTGCGGGAGATGTCTTTTTGAGCCTCGATGGCGCGGATCGCGCCGGTCGCCTCGTAACCGTCCATTTCGGGCATTGAAACATCCATCAGAACGAGGTCGAAAGGCCCGTTCGTCTCGAAGTGCTCGACGGCGTCGACCCCGTTGACGGTGATGTCGAGTTCGAAGGCGTTCGGATCGAGCATGTGTTTCACCACGAGCTGATTCACATGGTTGTCCTCGGCGAGAAGTATGCGCATACGGACTTTATTCATCTCCCGCTCCCCTTCAAGGCGCGACGTTTTGGCTCCGCGCCGGACGATTTCAACCGCATACCGCGCCACGCAAGCGCTCCCGCCCGGCTCGCGACGGCGGTGCGGCGTCTGAAACTCCCCGAACGCCCTGAGGTTATGAAGGCGGAGTTAAACAACCCTTTATCGGGCTTTAATTCGGCCGTCGAATTCCGAAACACCGGCCTCGACGCGACCGGGCTGATTGAGCGGCTTGCGCTGCTGCGACAATTGTCGCACACTCCGGCCGAAGCACGGGCCGTCGATGGATCTGATATCCGCCGACCGGCGTCGGCGGGAAATGCGGGAGACGAAGATGAAAACAATAAATTTGACGACGGCGCTCGCCCTGGCGGCCCTGTCGACAGGCTCGCTCAAGGCGCAGGACGGCTTGACGAGCGAGGATTTCGCAAAGGCCTTTCCAGCCGCCGAAGCCGTTCGCCTCTTGGATTTCACGGGCGACGTGGAGATTGCTGCGGTCGAAGGCGAACTGAGCATCGTCCTCACCCAAGGCGAGAAACCCTATTCGGTCGACGTCGTCGAAGAGAACGGCGCGCTCGTCATTTCCGGAGAAAAGCGCCCGCGCGACTTCAAGATCCACCGTGCGATCAACTGGCGGCGCGACGGCGCCGACGCCCTGAAAACCTATCTCGCGGACTTTCCGAAACTCCGGATCACCGCCCCGCCCGGCGCCGACGTCCATTTCGACGATGTAATCGCCGTCGCAACGGCTGGAGACGGGCTCGGCCATATCGCAATCGAAAAAGGCATGGTTCAAGGCGTCTTCGGCGACATCGCCTCGGCGGACATCTCAATCACCTCATCCGGCGACGTATCCATGGGCGCGATCGCAGGCGCGGCGAAAGTGCGGATCGGCGGATCGGGCGATTTCGACGCGGTTTCGGCGGGCGAGGCGCTGCTGACGATCGGCGGATCGGGCGATATCGACATCGGCGCGGTCGCGGGAGACGCGGACGTCACCATCGGCGGGTCGGGCGATATCGAAGCGGGCGACGTGGCGGGCGCCTTCACGGCGACGATCAGCGGCTCCGGCTCGATCAGCGCCCGGAAAATCGACGCCGGCGCCGACCTGACGATCGCCGGCTCGGGCGACATGCGCATCGGCTCGGTCAATGGCCTGACGCGGGCGAGCATCGCCGGCAGCGGAGACATCGACATCGACGGCGGGCGCGCGGAAGATCTCAATGTCACGATCGCCGGGAACGGCGACTTCGCGTTCGCCGGGCTTTCGACCAACCTCGTCGCCTCGGTCGTCGGATCCGGTTCGATCGACGTCGCAAAGAACGAAGGCGCCCTTCGGACTTCCGGAAGGCGCGGTGAAATACGCGTTAACGGGAAATCCATCAAACTGGACGACGACCAGCGCCGCTAGGCGGCCCTTACGACGCTTCCCTATCGCCGTCCGGCGACCTAAGACAGAAGCCTTTCGAGGTGCTGAGTTTTCGGGGGCGTGAAAATTGACTACCGCAAAAACGCGCGCGCTCGGCCTCAGGCTCGCCGCGTTCGCCAAAGGCGTCGGCCTCGCCGGCGCCGCCGGAACCGCGTTGGCCCAGCCGCCCTTCGGCGCCGAGCAGTCGGAATTCGACGCTTACGCCCCGCGCGTCAAGGCGGTTCGCCTGTCCGGCCCCGCGCCGGTGATCGACGGCGCTCTTGACGATGCGGCCTGGACGCAGGCTGACGTCATATCCGAATTCTACCAGGTCGAGCCGGAGATCGCCGCGCCGAGCCAGGAGACGCGCGCCTACATCCTCTACGACGAGCGCACGCTCTATATCGGGCTCTACATGTATGACGACGAACCGGACCGGATCCGGCGCTCGCTCATGGAGCGGGATCCGCCGATCCAGGATGACGACGCCGTGCGAATCCTGCTCGACCCCTTCGGGACTTTCCGCGACAGCTTTTTCTTCGCCGTCAACCCGAACGGCGCACGCAATGACGCGCTCATCGAGAACAGCGGCAATTTCCGCGACGAGTGGGACACGATCTGGCGCGCCAAGGCCCGGGTTGTCCAGGACGGCTGGACGGCCGAATCCGCAATCCCCTTCCAGTCGATCGCCTTCGACCCCAACCTCGATGAGTGGAACCTGCAGATCATTCGCACGATCCGCCGCGATAACGAGGAGATCCGCTGGTCCAACGTCAATCGCTCGCGCGGACGGATCGACATGACCAATCCGGGCCGTCTCGCCGGCGTCGAGAATGTGACCTCCGGCGCAGGGCTCGAGGGCCAGGTTTTCGTCACCGGATCGGCGGCGCGCGACCACGAACTCCAGGAAACGAACCTGGAGCTCGATCCGAGCGCCAACATCTTTTACAAGCTGACGCCGTCTCTCACGGGCTCGCTGACCTTCAACACCGATTTCAGCGACGCTCCCCTCGACTCGCGCCAGGTGAATACGGGCCGCTTTTCGCTGTTCTTCCCTGAAACGCGCGACTTCTTCCTGCAGGACGCGGCGTCATTCGAATTCGGCGGCGGCGTTTTCTCACGCGCGCGCAACGGCCTGCCCTTCTTCTCGCGGCGCATCGGCATCGTCGACGGCGGACCCGTCGACGTCGTCGCCGCCGCCAAGGTCTCCGGCAAGGCGGGGCCGCTCAATATCGGGGCCATTTCCGCCCGGACAGGCGCGCGGGATGATCTTGACGGCCAGACCCTGTCGACGGTCCGCGTCGCCGCCAACGTGCTTGGCGAATCAAAGCTCGGCGTCATCGCCACCCATGGGGACCCGACGGGAGAGACGACCAACACCGTCGCAGGCGCGGACTTTCAGTACAGGAACTCAAACCTGATCGGAAACGGCCAGCTGAATGCGGACTTCGTCTTTCTTCGGAGCTTCACTGACAGCAACGAGGGGTCATATTTTGGGACACGGATAAATTATGACGGCGACCTCTGGGACTTCAACGCCCGCGCGATCCAGATCGACGAGAACTATGCGCCGCGCCTCGGCTTCGCAAACCGCACGGGGATCCGTCGCTATCGCGGCTGGGCGCGGAAATCCTGGCGACCCGCGGAAGGGTTCATCCGACAGTTCAGCGCCCGCGCGACCGCCGAAGTGATCACCGATCTCGACGACGAACAGCTCGACCGCTTCCTTCGCGGGGCCTTCGCGATCGAGACCGACGCCGGCGATGAGGCGGGGGTCAACTTCCAGAACGGATTTCTCGACATTCGCGAGCCATTCGACCTTGCCGGCGAAGTCCCCGTTCCGGTCGGGGAGTATCGCTTCAACGAATATGAGGTTTTCGCGGAAATGACGGAGGCGCGCCCGTTTTCGCTGGCCGCCGGCGTCGAATGGGGCGGCGCTTTCGACGGCGATTTCGTCAACGTTTTTTCGGGACTTACGCTGCGGCCGAACCGATTCCTGCGCCTCGAGGGCGAGTACGAGTTCACGAAGTTTGATCTTCCCCTGGGCGAGATCGGCATCCATATCGCGACCATAGAGAATACGGTCGCCTTCACGCCCGACATGACGTTGAAGACGGAAATTCAGTATGACAACATTTCCGAAAGCCTGACTGTCTTCAGCCGTTTCCGCTGGGAGCCGCGCCCGGAGCGGGAGATCTTCCTCTCCCTTGCCCACGGCGCGCTCATCGAGCGGGAGAATTTCCCGCGCTCCTACCGCTCCCAGGCCACCGGCTTCTCAATCCGCCTCGGCCACACCTTCAGGCTTTGAGGCCCGACGCGTCACCGAGCGCTCCTGCCCCCCCCCGCCGACCGGCGGGAGTTAAAAGGGTTCTCGCGCTCACTCGGCTTCGCAGACGGCCCGCGCGCGCGTTAAAGGGGCGCTCGCGAGTGGGGCGCTCCCCGTGCCGTCGCCCCTGTCGAGCGGGGCGCCGTCAGGCCCGGCGGTGTTGAAACGGGACGCCGCCCGATCGGCGGCGGATGCGCCGTCGGGATGGAAAGGGATGACGTCGCCTTGCGAGACCTCGTCGCTTGCCGAAGCGGAGATGGCGAGCGCGCCAGCAAGAAAATCGACAGCAATCGTGCGAGCATTGCGGCCTGCCCTGGCGGTCCGGGCCCGGTTTATCCGACGCGGCCGCGCTTGCCCCCGGAAAAGCGCCCTGGCTGGCGCGACCCGCAAAACGCGTTCGGGCGCGGGCCTTGCGCGGTCTCCGCCGGAGTTGCCGCCTCGGGCGGCGCCTGCTAGAGCCTCGCGGTGTCAAATGGCTGAAGACGCTTGGAAACCCCATGAAAATCAACGGCAACGAGATCCGGCCCGGCAACGTCATCCAGCACCAGAACGGGCTTTGGGTCGCGGTCAAGATCAACGCGGTCAAACCCGGCAAGGGGCCCGCCTACGCCCAGGTCGAGTTGAAAAACCTCATCACCGGCTCGAAGCTCAACGAGCGTTTCCGCGCTTCGGAAACGGTGGAACGCGTGCGCCTCGAACAAAAGGACCACACCTTTCTTTATGAGGAGGGCGACATGCTGGTCTTCATGGACTCAGAAACCTTCGAACAGATCTCGATCCCGAAGGAGATGATCGGCGAGCGCGGAGCGTTCCTTCAGGACGGCATGCAGGTCATCGTCGAAAGCCACGAGGGAAAGCCCATCGGCGTGCAACTGCCCGAACAGGTGACGCTCGAGATCACCGAGACGGAGCCTACCGTCAAGGGCCAGACGGCCTCTTCATCCTACAAACCCTCGACCGTCGACAACGGTCTGAGGATCATGGTGCCGCCCTACATGACCGTCGGTGAACGGATCGTCGTCAACACCGAGACGCTCGAATACGTCAAGCGCGCCGATTAAGCCGCCCGATCAGCTTATTGACAGTTCAATGCTCGCCATGATGGGAGTGGGCGGCCGGGTCTGGACAACCCCTGTTGCGGCGCATGAGCAGGAAGAAGAGGATAATCGCGATGATCGGCGAACCGACAAGGAACGCGGTCAGGGCAAGCGCGCCCGCCGTGGCGACAAGGCCGACCAGTGCGCCGATGAAGCCGATGATCGCGCCGAGAACGGCGACGAAAAATCCGACTATGAGCGCCCCGACGCCCGCGAAGCCGGCCGTGATCGCCTCGAGGGCGGTCAGGTCGTTCTGTTGATAGGCGAGGATCGAAAGCGCCCCGCCCGCAATCAGAACCAGAACGAATACCGTCCCGAGAACAGCCCCGTAACCAACGCCGCGCTTCGGTTCGACGGCGACTTCAGTCTTTTCCATATCAAGGCCCCTTCCCCGGTGTCGGCTCCGGCCCAGCGCCGGCGCGTATTACTCATGAAAGTAATTTCGCGTGAGCGCGCCGGTTGGGCAAGGCGGTTCATCGCAAAGCTGGTGCGGATCGCCCTGTTCGCGCCGCAGTTGACGGAACAGGCGCCGGCCCTCGCGCCGGCCGCGCTCGACCGCTCGCTGCAGGAGATTGCCCGCTCGGCGGGCTTCTGCTAGCCACGCGAATTCGCCGCCGCACGGGGGTTTGGACGGATGGACGCGCGAAAAGCTGCAAGGCCGGGCAGGGCGAAGTCGCCGGGCGCGCCGCCCCGGGCTTGGCAGCGGATGCTCTCTGGTCGTCGCCTCGATCTTCTAGATCCCTCGCCGATTGATATCGAGATCGAAGACATCGCCCACGGCCTTGCCCGCGTCGCCCGCTGGAACGGTCAGACAAAGGGCCCGCTGCCTTTTTCCGTCGCGCAACACTCCGTCCTCGTCGAGCGGTTTTGCGGCGAGTTAAGATCCGACTGGCCGGCGCGCTGGCGCCTCGCGGCTCTCCTCCATGACGGGCCGGAATTCGTGATCGGCGACATGATCAGCCCCTTCAAGGCCGCCCTTGGAGAGCATTACCGGCGCATCGAAGATGGTCTGCAACGCGCGATCCACATCCGCTTCGGCCTTCCGGCCGAGCTTCCCACGGCGGTGGAGAAGACCATCAAACGGGCCGACCGCGCTTCAGCCTATTTCGAGGCCGTTCAGTTCGCCGGCTTCGACGCGTCCGAGGCCTTGAAGTTGTTCGGCGCGCCAGGCGGCGTGGGCCCGGTCGACATCGCCGTGGTCGACGCCGAACGGGCCCAGGACGAGTATCTGGAGAGATTTCACGCCCTGTGCGCCGGCGTTTAGCTGATCTTGGTCATTCCGCCGCGATAACGTTCATGGGAGATCATGCGGGCGTGATCACTTCTCGCCTTTATAACCCGGCGCAAGCGTAGCACGTTGAACCCATGTTGATTATCAGTTCCCTGGACGGCGTCGCGAACGCCTATGAGACCCACAAGCCGGCGCGGGTCATTTCGCTCCTGTCGGAGGACGAAGCGCTGCCCGCCTTCGAGGGGCTAGACCCCGCTCGCCATCTCAAGCTCTATGTCGAGCGCGACGCATGTTCGCTGACCATTTCAAACGCGGCGCGCCGACGCGCCGAGGAAATCGTGGCCTTCCTGCGTGCTTGGGATCGCACCGGCGACATCCTGATCCACTGCAATCTCGGCGTCTCTCGTTCAATGGCGGCGGGCTTCATCACGCTTTGCCTGTTCCGCAACGACGATGAGGCGGCGATCGCGCAGGAATTGCGCAACGCCGCGCCGCACGCCGACCCCTGCCCCTTGATCGTCGCCTATGCGGACGACCTGCTTTCGCGCGACGGGCGCATGCTCGACGCAATCGAGGATTTGCCGCCTCCCTGCTCGGCGACGGGAGCGCCCGTTCTCACCTTGCCGCTTGAGACCTCCGCCGCCAAATAAACGAGCATGGATGCGAGCAGTCTCGATCATGTCGTCCGGGTCGCGGTCAGCCTGAACGCGGTGCTCGCCGCCGTGGAGGACGAGCGCCCGAAAGTGCTTTGCGTCCGCGCGCCCGACGGGTCATTGAGCCTGCCCTACGGGCCCTTTGATCCCGTTCTGCACCGCACCTTCGAAATCGGCCTGCGCGAATGGGTGGAGCGCCAGACGAAGATCTCGCTCGGCCATATCGAGCAACTCTACACCTTCGGCGATCTAGGGCGCGAGGCCCCGGCCGCGGCGCTGTCCGGCGGCCTCGGCGACCGAATCATCTCGATCGGTTATCTCGCGCTCGCGCCCGAGGTCGCGGATGTCGACGCGGCGGACGCGCAATGGCGCGACTGGTACGGTTTTTTTCCCTGGGAGGACTGGCGCGCCGGCGAACCGGCCCGCCTTTCCAGAACCATTCTCCCCCGCCTTCGGCGCTGGGCGTCGGCGGCGCTTGACGAGCCCGTCGCGGCCAGCCGTCACGCCCGCATCGATCTCGCCTTCGGGCTCGGCGGCGAGGGCTGGCAGGAGGAGCGCACGCTCGACCGCTATGAGCTGATGTACGAAGCGGGCCTCGTCGAGGAAGCGTTCAGAGACAGCGGTGAATCTCCGGGCGAATGCGAACGGGGGATCTTCGCGGAGACGGGACGGGCCATGATCTCCGACCATCGGCGCATCCTTGCGACCGCCATCGGCAGGCTGAGGGGCAAACTGAAATACCGCCCCGTGCTCTTCAGGCTCATGCCGGCCGAATTCACGCTGCTCGACCTCCAGAAGACAGTCGAAGCGCTCGTCGGCTTTCGGCTCCACAAGCAGAATTTTCGCCGAGGCGTCGAAGCGGGCGGCTTTGTCGAACGGACCGGCGCCGTCAGCCAGACCTCCGCCGGCCGGCCCGCTTCGCTGTTTCGGCTTTCCGATACGGTGCGGAAAAACCGGGTCGCCGCAGGCCTCGCAATTCCGCGTCTGCGCGCCCATCCGACTGATTCGTCGACGCCTGCGCGAACATAATCGGAACGTGCGATGACTTTTCTGTGAAACTTTGTTGACGGACCCGGTCGCTTGGCTAAGGTCCACGCAACCCCTTGCGGGCGTTTTTTTACGACCTAAATATGCTCGCGATGAGCATTAAAAACACGTGGAGACGGGGAGACTGAGATCATGC
>CAZBOC010000080.1:0-2166 GCA_964493225.1 uncultured Caulobacterales bacterium
TCAGGCGCGCGCCATGCGTCAACAGAACGAACATCTGCGGCACGAAAAAGAACGAGACGACCGTCGACAGGAGAACCCCGCCGGCGATCACGGTCGCGAAGGGCGGCCAGAATTCGCCTTCAGCGAGGATGAGGGGCAGGAAGCCCATGAACGTCGTCAGCGTCGTGGAGGTGATGTGGCGCGCCGTCTCGAGCACCACGCGGCGCACCGCCTCGCGGTCGCCCGCCGCCGCGGCCGGGTCCGCCTGCAGCCCCGACAGGATGATGATCGCCGCGTTGATGGCGACGCCGATAAGGCCCATGAGGGCGATGATCGGCTGGAAGCCGAAGGGATAGCCGAAGAGCGTCAGGCTCAGCATGCCGAGTCCCGTGGAGAGCCCCGCCACCATGAAGACGATGGCGCTCAGGCGGAAGGAATTGAACCCGAGGACGACGACCGTCAGCATGCCGACGACGATGAGCCCCGTCGACGCGATCAGATTCGTGACGGCGTCCGACCGCGCTTCCGCGTCGCCGCCGAACTCGTATCGATAGCCGGGCGGCATTTCGAAACCCCTCTCATCCGCGAGGCGTTCGACCCCCGCGACAGCCGTCGCCGGCAGGGCCCCCGGACTGATGAAGCCGGAGACGGTGTTCACCCTTACGGAGTTATAGCGCGTGATGACTGCGGCGGCGGGCCTCAACTCCAGCGGTCCGAGGGAGGAGACCGGCGTCGCGGAGACGCCGGCGGGCGCCGCGCGGGGATTTGAAACCGTCAGCGATTCGATCTCCGTCATGTCGCGGCGCGCCCGCTCGTCGAGGCGCACGACGACGTCGATCTCCTGCTCGCCTTCGATGATCGTGCCGCCGCGCGCGCCCTGGAGTTTCGCTGAGAGGCCGTCGGCGACTTCGCCGAGAGTGAGACCCGCGCGCAGAGCGTCGTCTTCATCGGCCGCCAGCCAGAGTTTCGGAGCGCCCCCGGCGATCGTCGCGAAGGTGATCGTCGTCTCCGGCAGATCCGCGAGGATCGCGCGCGCCTCCTCGCCGAGCCGCTGAAGGGTCTTCAGATCGCGCCCGAAAATCCTGAGTTCCACCGGCGCTTTCGTCGGCGGGCCCTGGGAAAGCGGGCGCACGAGAACCTGCGCGTTCGGCAAGGCCTCGCTCAGGCGGCGCTGCATTTCGTTCTGCAGCGCGTTCAGCCCCTTCAGCGCCGTCGCGGTGACCATCGCTTCGGCGAAATCCTTGGCGCCGTCCTGGTCCATCACGACGTTGTAGTAGAATGACGGAACCGAATTGCCGACGAACCATTCCGCTGCGAGGATGCGCTCGTCCGCCTCCAGAATGGCGTCGGCGCGCTCGGCCGCCCCGATCGTGGCGGCGAGGCTCGATTGCGGCGAGAGGCGCAATTCAATGTGAAACTGCGCCCGGTCCGCGGCCGGGAAGAACTGCGTCGGCAGCGTCGTCACGCCGATGAAACCAAGGGCCGGGAGGACCCCGGCGGCGGCGATCGAAAGCCGCGGCGATCCGAGCGACAGACCGAGCAGCCATTTGAACGGCCCGGCTATGAAGGGAAAGGACAGCCCCTGGGCCGGCTTGGCGCCGCCTTCTCTCGCGAAGAAGCGGCCCGCGATCCCGGCGATGACCGTCATGGCGAGGAGGTAGGAGGCGATCAGCGCGATGATGACGCTGTCGGCGATGGCCCCGACGAACTCGCCGGTTCCCCCCGGCAGGAGGCTGATGGGCAGGAAAGCGAGCACCGTCGTCAGGGTCGAACTCAGGAGCGGCAGCCAGAGCCGGTCGACCGAGCGCGCGACCGCTTCGCGCGGCTCGAGCCCGCCGCGCAGGCGGCGGATGACGGCGTCGCACATCACGATCGCCGCGTCGACGAGAAGCCCGAGGGCGACGATCAGTCCGGTGATCGACATCTGGTGGATGGGCACGCCGACCGCGTTCATGACCGCGAGGGAGGCGAGCACCGTCAGCGGGATCGCAAAGGTGACGACCAGCGCCGACTTCACGCCGAGGGTGAAGAAGAGGATGGCGACGACGAGGCCGACGCCGATCAGAAGATTGGTGATCAGTGTTGCAAAGCGCCGATTGGAGTATTCGGCCTGATTGAAGATGACGCGTTGCTCGATCCCGGCGCTGATGGTTTTTTCGAATTCATCGAGCTCGGCCAGAAGCCCCT
>CAZBOC010000080.1:2176-10769 GCA_964493225.1 uncultured Caulobacterales bacterium
TGCACGGCCGCGCCGGAGACGAACCGGATGGGCCCGACCCGCACCCCGGGGGCCATGCGCGCGCCCACCACCACGGCGCGCCGCCCGTCGACGAGGGCGTACTCGCTCAGGGGCTTCTTCAGCGCGCGTTCGACGTCGGCGACATCGCCGAGTTGAACGCTCGCCCCGTCCCGGCCGGCCCGCAGGGGCGCCGCGCGCAGCCGATCGAGCGTGTCGAGCTCGCCCTCCACCTCCAGCGCGTATTCGGCTGAAGCCCCGAAAAACTGTCCGGCCGCGCCCTTGACGTCGGCGGCCGCGATCGTCCGCGCGATCTCGCGTTCGGACAGACCAAGCGCCTGGGCGACGTCGGCGGGCAGCGTGACCGCGATTTCTTCCGGCGAGGCGCCGTGAATCTCGACATATTCCGCTCCCGGATAGTTCCTCAGATGCGACTGGAGCTCTTCCGCCGTGCGCTTCAGGATCAGCCCGTTGGGCGCGCTTCGCGCGTCCCAGATCAGCGCCGTCAGGACAGTGTAGGCGCCCTCGCTGCGGTCCTGGATGAACTGGGAATCGCCCGCGTCGTCGGGCAGCTCAGGCCGGGCGTCGTCGACGGCGTCGCGAATGCGCGAAAACGGCTCGGCGGTCTCAACGACAGAATCGAACAGGGTGACCGTGACGGAGGAAAGACCGGTGCGCGAGGTCGACCGGATCACGTCGATCTCGGCGATGGAGCGCAGCTCTTCCTCGATCGGCTGGGTCACGAGGCGCTCCACAAGCTCCGCGCTCGCCCCCGGAAGGGGCGTCAGGATCGTCGCGACGCGGTTGACGATGCGCGGATCCTCCGTTTGCGGCATGGTGAAGAGCGCCGCCAGCCCGCCGACGAGGACGAGCGCGATGACGAGAATGAGCGCTCGGAAATTGTCGTAGAGAAGCGTCCGCATCACATCGCCCCGTCCGCCGACGCGTCCGCGTCGCCGGCCGCGCGCGCGCCGGCCTGCGATCCGGGGGCGGGCGAGGCCGGCGTCCGGCCGCCGACGATGCGCACTTTCTGTCCCGGGACGAAACGGAAGGGCGCGGCGGCGATGACGCGGTCCCCGTCCTCCAGCGCGCCGCGGACGTAAACCCGCTCATTGCCGATATGAATGATCTCCACGTCCTTGCGGGCGACCGTCCCGACCCCGTCGGCGACGTCCTCCACGACGTATACGGACCACAGACCGCGAAAGCTCTCCGAAAGGGCGAGCGCCGGCGTCCAGGCGCCGCGGCCGCGCCGCTCCTCTTCCAGTTCGAGCCGCACGAGGCCGCCGGGGATGAGGCCCGGATCCTCCCGGATTTCAAGGCGGATGGCGACGGTCTGCGTGGCCGTGTCGATCTCATCGCCGATCCCCGTAACGCGGGCGCGCGCCGAGACGTCCCGCGAGGCGATCTCGAAATCGTCGCCGACGTCGATGCGCCCTGCAAAGCGCGCGGGCACCCCCACGATCGCGTCGAGGCTGCCTTTGGCGTTGATGCGCAGTACGGGCTGACCGGCGGCGACCGTCGCGCCGGCGTCGAGATAGCGACCGACGACGACGCCGCCGAAGGGCGCGCGCAAAGTCGCGTCGTCGAGATCGACCCCGGCGTTCTCGCGGCTCCGGGCGAGCTGGCGGACCCGGGCGCGGAACCGGTCACGCTCGGCCGTCGCGTCGTCGACGTCGGCCTCTGTCGCGAAACCGTCGGCGAAGAGATCGAGCGTGCGCTTGAGCGCGGCTTCAGCCCGCTTGAGAGAGGCCTCCGCCTCGGCCCTCGCGGCTGCGATTTCCTCAAGCCGCAACCGCAGGCGCTCGGGGTCGAGGCGCGCCAGGGGATCTCCGGCGGCCACGCCGTCTCCGACCTCGACAAGGACCTCGATCACCTCGCCGCCGACCTGAAAGCCCACATCGGAGACCTGGGCGGCGTTGATGCGGCCGGGAAACCGGCGCACCGCGCGGTAACTGTCCTGAAGCCGCGCCGTCGCCGTCTCGACCGGCAGCGGTTCGGCGGCTTCGGCCGCCGCCGCGCTGCGCCAGAGGAGAAGCCCCCGAGCGAGGGCGAGCGTCCCGAAGAGCACCGCTGCGAAAACCGCGGTCCACATGATGCGCTTGAAGATCCACGCCGCTGCATCGCCCAACGCCTTACCCATCGCCGCCTCCGTCATCGCCCGCGCCGTCGCCCTGGACCGCGCGGTCATATCCGCCGCCGAAAAGCGAGGCGCTCCAGGGAACCGCCGCGTTCTGGAGAGAGAGTGACGAATTTGAAAAAAAATTACAAGTCACTTATTCGTGGAGGTCGGCGAAAAACCGGCTATGGATCTGCGAAACTTTTGTGAAGGGACGGACAAGTGGCGAGGCCGCAGCGAACGGAACAGGAAACGCGCGCATTGATCCTCGATCGCGCCTACAAGCTTTTCGCCGAGCTTGGCTATCACAAGACCACTGTCGCCGACATCGCGCTCGCCTGCGGTTTCTCGACGGCGAACGTACACAAGCATTTCGGAACCAAATCCGCGATCAAACAGGCGATCGCGCGCGTGATGCTGGAGGAGATGCTGGTCGAAGCTGAAGCGGCGACGGCGCGCGAGACCAGCGCCGCGCAAAAGCTGCGCGCGCTCATTACAACCCTGAACACGAGCACGCTGGAGAGATTCCGCCGACAGGCGAAAGTCTACGAAACGCTCGCCGCGGCGGCTGAAGAAAAATGGGAAGCCGTTCGCGACTACCGACTGCGCCTGCGCGCGATGGTCCGGGAAATTGTCGCCGGCGGCATTGAAGCGGGCGAATTCGACGTCGACGATGTCGACCGCGCGACGCAGGCGATCCATATGGCCGCGACGCGGGTCGTTCATCCCTCGAACGTCGTTGAAATGATTGACGAGCCGGACGCCGGGGACGTCGACACGCTCGTCGCATTTCTCCTGCGGGGCCTTCGCGCCGGCCGCGCCTGAGCCGTCGCGGCGCATGGCGAAACGGGCGCGCCGTAGCGCCGTTTTGAATTTCGATACGCAACAGCGATGCTTCATGGCCGTCATCATGGGGCCGCGCGGGCGGGGGGTGGAGAAGTTTCCCGCAATTTGCGCAGCCGCGCGGCTCTCTTGATCCTGAACGGCGCATTGCCTAGCGTTTTCACGGGGCGGGCGAAGAAGGGGGCCAATCCATGTTCAGAGCACTGGCGCTAATGCTGCTCGGCGCGGCCGGGCTTGCGGGGGCGATCTATGGCGCGTCGCGCTACGAACCGACGCAGCGGATGCTCGACAGACTGATTTCGGACTACCTCGGCGGCGCGCCAGCCGTATCGCGAACCGAGAGCACGGGCGCGGTCGACGATGCGGCGGCGGACGAGGGCGAGCCCCGCGACCTGCCCTTGCGTCCATCCCGACGGCTCGACTTCACCATGGACGAAGGCACATGGATCTCCCTCGATGTCTCGCCCGACGGGCGCACCATTATGTTCGAACTTCTCGGCGACGTTTACACGATGCCGATTTCAGGGGGCGAAGCGACGCCGCTCCTCACCGGCATGGCCTTCGATAGCCAACCGGTCTACTCGCCAAACGGCGAGGAAATCGCGTTTCTCTCCGACCGGGACGGCGGGGAGAATCTGTGGGTCGCCGACGCGGACGGATCGAACCCGCGCAGGCTCAGCGCCGGCGGCGACAACGTCATGGCCTCGCCGGAATGGTCCGCGGACGGCGATTACGTGTTCGTGTCCAAATCAACCTGGTCCCTCGGCGTCTTCGAACTGTGGATGCATCACAAGGACGGCGGTCGCGGCGTTCGTCTGACGCGGGCCGGCTTCGGGCCCGGAACGCCGCGCGAGGCGCGTTTCAACGCCCTCGGCCCCGCGCCCTCCCCTGACGGACGCTATCTTTATTTCGCGTCGAAGCGCGGCGGCTTCTCCTACAACATGACGTTCCCGCAATGGAGCGTCAGCCGCCACGACCTCAGGACCGGCGAGCGCGACACCGTCATTACGGCTTACGGCTCGGCCATGCGGCCCGTCATCTCTCCCGACGGGTCGAGGCTCGTCTATGCAACGCGCTATGACGCGGAGACGGGGCTGCGCCTGCGCGATCTGGAGACCGGCGAGGACCGCTGGCTGCTCTATCCCGTGACCCGCGACGACCAGGAATCGCGTTCGACGCGCGACCTGATGCCGAACGCAGCCTTCACGCCGGACGGCGACAGCCTGATCACGACCCTCGACGGCAAGATCCAGCGGGTCGACATCGAGACCGGCGAGGCGCGCGTCCTTCCGTTCACGGCGGATGTTTCGCTCGAAATCGGACCGGAGCTCGCTTCCGAACAACGGATCGAGACGGGGCCGGTGAAAGCCCGCATCATCCAGTCGCCGGCCGAATCCCCCGACGGGCGCCGCATCGCCTTTTCGGCCCTGGGCGAACTCTACGTCCATGACGTCAGGTCCGGTGAAACCACCAGAATCGAGCAGGCCGGAACGTCCGCCTTCCAGCCTTCCTGGTCGCCCAACGGACGCGCCCTCGCCTATGTCACCTGGACGAGCGAGGGCGGGCAGGTCTGGCGCATCAATCCCGACCGCGGCGAGCCGCGACGGATCACCGAGACGCGCGCCTTCTATTCCGACCCGGTATTCACCCCGGACGGCCGCGAGATCTTGGCGCTGCGCGCGCCCCACGCCGCCTATCTTCAAAAGGGGGTCGATTTCGGCCCGACGCCGGGATCGGACCTCGTGCGCCTGCCAGCGCGCGGCGGCGCGGCGCGCCTCGTCACCCATGCGAGCGGCTTGCGCGCGCCGCATTTCGCGGGCGAGGACGACCGCGTCCATGTCTACTCGTCGGCTGGTCTGGAATCGTTCCGCCTCGACGGAACCGACCGCCGCCGGCACGTCCAGGTGCAAGGCCCGGGGCTATACGCCGCCGAGGGGCCCGTCCCGGCCGACGAAATCCGAATGCGCCCCGGCGGCGGGCACGTTCTCGCCAGCGTCGGGAACCAGCTCTGGCTCGCCGCCGCGCCCGTTTTCGACCGCAGCGGTGCGTTCGTCAACGTCGCCAGCCCCTCCGTGCCGGTCAAGCGCCTCAGCGATATGGGTGCGGACTATTTCGGCTGGTCCGCAGACGGAGAGTCTTTTTTCTGGGCCGTCGGATCGACGATTTACCGACAGAAGCTCGCCGACGTCGCCTTCCGCGAACCGCCGCAGTCGGATGAGAACGGGACGCCGGCAGACGACGCGCCCGATGAGCGGGGAGAAAGCGACGACGAGGGCGAGGAGGGCGACGAGGGCGACGAGGAAGAAGGGCCCGACGAGGAAGAAAACGAAGACGCCGACGATCCGCTCGAGAGCGACGCGTCGCGACAGGAGCGTGAAGCCGCCGATGAACGCGTTGCGCGCCAGGCCGACGAAAGAGGGAGCGGCGCCGGGGAAGACGCGGCGGACGGGATGCGGGCCGATGACCTCGCCGACTGGGAGCCCGCGCTGCGCGAGGCCGACGACGCGGTCGAGACGATAGAGATCGAAATCTTCGTTCCGCGCGACACGCCTTCAGGGGCGGTGCTGCTTTCCGGCGCGACGGTCATCACCATGAACGGCGAGGAGATCGTCGCGGACGCCGACCTCCTCGTCGAAGGCGAGCGCATCGCCGCGATCGGACCGCGCGGAGGCGTCGACGTTCCCGCCGGCGCGCGCGTCGTCGACGTCGCGGGCAAATGGATCGCGCCCGGCTTCATCGACACCCACGCCCACTGGTTCGAAATCAGGCGCGGCGTCATCGAACCCGACCATTGGGGCTTCCTCGCCAACCTCGCCTATGGCGTCACCGCCGGCCTCGACGTTCAGACCTCCACAAACGACATGTTCGCCTATCAGGACATGATCGACGCCGGCCGCATGACCGGCCTCAGGGCCTTCTCCACGGGGCCGGGCGTGTTTTCCAACAACGCCTTCAAATCGAAAGACGAAGCCTACGGCGTCCTGAAGCGCTATCGCGATCATTACCGTACGCGGAACATCAAGGCCTATATCAGCGGCAATCGCCGCCAGCGCCAGTTCCTGATGCAGGCGGCGAAAAAGCTCGGCATGCTGCCGACGACGGAAGGCGCGCTCGAAGTCAAGCTCAATCTGACGCACGCCGTCGACGGCTTCTGGGGCATTGAGCACGCGCTGCCCAACACGCCGCTCTATGAGGACGTCGTGGAATTGCTCGTGCGCACGAACATCGCCTACACGCCGACGCTGCTCGTCAGCTATGGCGGTCCCTGGGCGGAGAATTTCTATTTTACGCGCGAAAATCCTCATAATGATGAAAAGCTGAATTTCTTCACCCCGCCCGAGGTTCTGCACGCGAAGACGCAGCGTCGCCCGTGGGTGCGCGAGGAGGAGCACGTCTTTCCGCGGCTCGCGGCCGACGCCGCCGCCATCCTTCGGGCCGGCGGGCGCGTCGGCGTCGGCGGCCACGGCCAGCTTCAGGGGCTCGGCTATCACTGGGAGCTCTGGTCGCTCGCGGCGGGCGGGCTTTCGCCCATGGAGGCGCTGCAGGCCGCGACGATCGGCGGGGCGCGGATCATCGGATATGAGGACGACATCGGCTCGATCGAGCCCGGCAAGTTCGCCGATCTGAACGTCTTCAGCGCCGATCCGTCCGCGGACATTCGCAACTCCGCAGCGCTCGACATGGTGATGAAGAACGGGCGCCTCTACGACGCCGATACGCTCGCCGAAATCGCCCCCGATCCCGCGC
This sequence comes from uncultured Caulobacterales bacterium, assembly GCA_964493225.1. Taxonomy (GTDB): domain Bacteria; phylum Pseudomonadota; class Alphaproteobacteria; order Caulobacterales; family Parvularculaceae; genus JAJFFW01. The sequence goes on from CAZBOC010000080.1 coordinate 8,883, forward strand.
CCGCCCCCGATCTCTGGTTCAGGGACGCGGGCCCCCGCCGGCGCTGAACCGACGCGATGGCGCGCGCCGCTGCGGGCGGGGCTTTCGCCGCGCTTGATCGCGCGGCATAAATCGCGCGAGACTTATTTTGAAAGATCTGATCCGAAGGAGCGATCCCCGACATGATGAAAAAAGCGTTCACCGCGCGGCGCATTCTGGGCGCCGGCCTCGCAACCACGCTGATGACCTCCGCAGCCGCGGCGCAGGACGCGCCGATCCTCCAGCCGGGAGCGCCGGGCCAGTCGCCGCGCGAACTGAGCGCGGACGAGGCCGTGAAGATCGCCGATACGAGTTTTTCCCCCGACGACGTGCGCTTCATGCAGGACATGATCCCGCACCACAACCAGGCGGTCCAGATGGCCGCCCTCGTCGAGGAGCGCACGAACACGCAGGAGCTCGTCGACCTCGCCGGGCGCATCGACGCCACCCAGGCCGACGAAATCGCCTTTATGCAGCAATGGCTCGGCGAGCGCGGCCAGACGGCGCCCGCGCCCTCCGCCCACGGCGCGATGCACACTTCGCACAAGATGGCCGGCATGGCCTCGCCCGAGCAGATGGCGGCCCTCGCCGCGGCCAAGGACACAGACTTCGACCGCCTGTTCCTGGAGCTGATGATCGCCCACCACGAAGGCGCGATTGAAATGGTCGATCACCTCCTCGACCAGCCGGGCTCGGCCTATGATCCGGCGCTCTTCGAATTCGCCAACGACATTACAAACGATCAGACCGCGGAGATCGAGCGCATGGGCGCGCTCCTCGCCGGACTTTCGGATGATCCCCGCGCGGGGCTCGAACCCGGCTTCCGCGACGCGGGCGAAGCGATCCTGAACCTCGTCAAAGTCGCATCCCTGCCGAAGCCCGCCGGCTTTTTCGATCCGGAAAACCCGGCCGACCTGCCGCCCGCCGTTCCGCCCAAGGACGATGAGGAGAACGCCGAGGACGAGGAACCGACCCGCGCGGAAGACGACGACGAACAGTCGAACGAAGGCACCGAATGGGGCGAACGCTCGCCGCTCCTCAGTTTCTCGAACACGGACATGGCCTTCGCCGGCGACACGCTGGTCGTCGGGAACTACCATGGCTTCAACATCTACAAACTGAAGGAGGAAGGCGCGCCGGAACATCTGAGCTCGATCGTCTGCCCCGGCGGCCAGGGCGACGTCTCGATCGTCGGCGACCTTCTCGTCATGTCGGTCGAACAGACCCGAGGCCGCGTCGATTGCGGCCGTGACGGCGTCAGCGAAGACGTCAGCACGGAGCGCTTCCGCGGCCTCCGGATCTTCGATATCAGCGATTTGAAACGGCCCGTCCAGGTCGGACAGGTCCAGACATGCCGGGGTTCGCACACCCACTCGATCGTCTCCGACGGCGCGGACACGGGAAAGATTGTCGTCTACAATTCCGGCACGTCGTCCGTACGCGACGAAGAAGAACTCGCCGGCTGCATCGGCGACATACCCGGCGACGAGCGCACCGCGCTCTTCCGCATCGATGTCGTCGAGATCCCGATCGAAGACCCGTCGAAAGCCCGGATCGTCGACAGTCCCGCTGTTTTCGCCGATCCCGAAACGGGCCGGCTCGCAGGCCTCTGGCGCGGCGGCGACCATGGCGACGACACGCAGGACACGCGCCCGACGGACGAGTGCCACGACATCACCGTATTCCCGTCCCTGAAGATCGCCGCCGGCGCCTGTTCCGGAAACGGCATCATCTTCGACATCTCCGATCCCATGAAGCCGAAGCGCATCGACGCCGTCGTCGACAAGGGCTTCGCCTACTGGCACTCGGCGACCTTCAACAATGACGGCACGAAAGTGCTTTACACCGATGAATGGGGCGGTGGCAGCC
>CAZBOC010000081.1:0-10743 GCA_964493225.1 uncultured Caulobacterales bacterium
CTGGAGCTGACGGTCGAGGCGCCGGGCGGGCATTCCTCGACGCCGGGCCGGGACACCGCGGCGAGCATTCTCGGACGCGCCGTCGGCAGGATCGCGGATAAGCCCTTCCCGGCGAAAATCGATCGCAACATCGTCGCCTTCCTTCACGCCATCGCGCGCGAACAGGCGTTCCCGGCGCGCCTCGTCCTCGCCAATCTCTGGCTTACGGGCGGGCTCGTCGCCGCGCAGCTCGACAAGGACCCCGCCGCCGCCGCGATGCTCCGGACCACGACCGCCGTCACGGTTCTCCAGTCCGGGTCCAAGGAGAACATCCTCCCGCAGAAAGCGCGCGCGCTGGTCAATTTCAGGATCCACCCGCGCGACACGCCGGAGGACGTCATCCGGCGCACGACCCGGATCGTCGACGATCCGCGGGTTGAAATCAGACCCGTCGGGGCGAGGCCCGCAAGCGAGATCTCCTCGGCGGACGGGCTGGGCTATCGCGCTGTCGTCGAGGCGCTATCGAAAAGTCACGGCGCCATCGTCGTCGCGCCGTCGCTGACCCTCGGCGGTACGGATCTGCGCCACTACGGCGGCATTGCTGACGACGCCTACCGGTTCTTCCCCTTCGTGATCGAGCCGTCGGATCTCGGCCGCATCCACGGGACGGGCGAGCGCATTGAGATTGAGAATCTCGGCCGGGGCGTGATGTTCTACGAAGCGCTTCTGCGGGCGCAGTGAGGCGTCCGCCCGAGGCTTTGCCGCGTCTGTCAATATTTTTCGCTAAATTTTTCGCCAAAAAATCACACACCGTTACATAACGGTCACACTTTTGGGTTAACGCATTCTAAATTCGCGTATTTGGTTTGCGAGGGCGCTTTGTTCAGCTTCCCCCACCGTTCGGCGCCCGCGTTTCCATGGCCGTCGATCGATCTCGGCCGCTTTCGGGGGGCCATCACCGGCCGGTGGGCCGCTTTTGCGGCGGGAGCGCTCGCAGCGCTTGCGGCGGCCGGTTGCGGCGAAGACGGCGAAGCCGGCGCGCAGGGACCGCCGACGGCGAACGTCCGGCCCGTGAGCGCGGCCGAGGCGTCGCGATTTCTCTCCCAGGCGAGTTTCGGGCCGACCAGCCCGGAAATAGACCGCGTATCGGAGTTCGGATTCGAGATCTGGCTCACGGACCAGTTCGACGCCCCCGCGACGGTCTATCTCGGCGACAGTCTCGGGCCGCTTGCTGGGGTTTCGAGAGCGATCGAGGGCGAACGGCTCGTGACGCCTTTCGATGTCGATGACGCTGACGGACCGACGAAGGCGTTCTGGCGGGCGGCGATCCTGTCGAGGGACCAGCTGCGCCAGCGGATGGTTTTCGCGCTGTCCCAGATCCTCGTCGTCTCCGACCGCAATTCCCTCCTGCGGCGGCGTCCGCAGGTTCTTGCGGGCTATATGGACATCCTAAGCCGCAACGCCTTCGGCAATTACCGCGATCTCCTCGAGGACGTGACCTACTCCTACGCGATGGCGGACTATCTCACCTATTATCAGAACACCAAGGGCGATCCCGCGACGGGCCGCGCGCCGGACGAGAACTACGCCCGCGAACTGATGCAGCTCTTTACGGTGGGCCTCGTCGCGCTCAAGCCGGACGGCGAACCAGTTCGGCTGGCGAACGGCGAGGCGGTCGAGATCTTCGACAATGAAGACATTACGGGCCTGGCCCGGGTCTTCACCGGGCTCAGCCTCTCGGGCGGCGATTTCTTTGCGCGCACCGAATTGCTCCCGGACAAAGCGTTCGCCGAACCGCTCGAGGCCTACGCAGATTTCCATTCGGAGGTTGAAAAATCCTTCCTTGGGCTGACGATACCCGCGGGGACCGGCGCGGAGGAGAGCATCGAGAGGGCGCTCGACTATCTCTTCAATCATCCGAACACCGCGCCATTCATCTGCCGTCAGCTGATCCAGCGCTTCGTGACGAGCAGTCCGCGGCCGGCCTATGTGGAGCGGGTTTCGCATGCTTTCGCGGACGGGATCTTCACCCTGCCGAGCGGGCTCGCGGTTGGGACGGGACGGCGCGGCGATCTGAAGGCGACAATCGCCGCGATCCTTTTCGACGAGCAAGCGCGCTCGGCGCGCGCGGCCGCCCAGCCGACCTACGGCAAGCTCAGGGAGCCCGTGATCCGCTTTGCGCACTACGCCCGCGCCTTCGCATTGGCGCGCATCGAACCCGGCAATGAACGCTTTCTTCTGGACGCGAGTTTCACCGCGCGGCTCGCCCAGCACCCGTTCCGCGCCCCGTCGGTGTTCAATTTCTACCGCCCCAATTACGTCGCCCCCGGGACGGCCACGGGCGCGGCCAAGCTCACGGCGCCGGAGCTGCAGATACTGAACGCCGACAGCGCCTTCGGCTACGCGAATTTCCTGACCCGCTTTGTCGAGCAGACCACGCCCAAAATCGACGTTGACGTGCGCTCCTTCAGGCCGGACTTCGCCGCCGAGCGCGCCCTCGCGGAGGATCCGCGCGCGCTCGTCGACCGGCTGGATCTCCTGTTGACCCACGCCGCCATGACCAACGCCACCCGCGCGCGCATTGTCGAAGCGCTCGAACTTATCGAAATCGATCCCGCCGCGCCGCGGGACGGGATTGAGCGGCGCGTCGTCGTCGCAATCGTCATGGCCATGACGTGTCCTGAATATATCGTCATGCGGTAAGAGGGGTCCTTATCGACAATGCCGTCCCGCCGCACCTTGCTCAAGGCCGCCGCCGCGCCCTTCGCCTGCGCCGGTTTTTCCGCGATGCTGAGCGGGTTTCCCGCCCGCGCCGCCAATGCGACCGGCTACAGGGCGCTCGTCTGCGTCTTCCTGTTCGGCGGGCTCGACAACCACGACACCGTCCTGCCTTACGATCAGCCGTCCTATGATCGCTATGCGCAGATCCGTTCGTCTCTTCTCGACTTTTACAGGCGACGCCCTGACGGATCGACACGGGACCGCGGGGCTCTCATGCCGATTGCGCCGCTCAACGCCGGCGACTTCCCCGGCCGCGTTTTCGCGCTGCCGCCGGAGCTAGCGCCCCTTCATGCTCTTTTCGACCGCGGCAACGCCGCCATCGTCGGAAATGTCGGTCCACTGATCGAACCGATCGACGCCGCCGGCTTCGCGGCGGGCGGCGCGCCGACGCCCTCGCGGCTCTTTTCCCATAACGACCAGCAGTCGACATGGATGGCCTTCGCCCCCGAAGGCGCGCAGTTCGGCTGGGGCGGTCGGTTCGCGGACATCGCGTCGGGCGCCAACGACGAGACGATGTTTTCCGGGATTTCCCTCGCCGGCAATCAGGTCTTCCTTTCCGGTGGCGAGACCGGGTCCTACGAGGCCAGCCCCAATGGCGCAGTTGGCGTCGAAATCCTGAACGGGCCGACCGTGGGCGGCAGGCGCGAATTGCGCGCGGTCCTGCGAGATCATTTCCGCGCGGACGGACAGTCGCCGGCCAATCTCTTCGAGCAGGACGTCGTCGCCGTCACGCGCCGCTCGATCGAGGCGAATGACGTATTCAACGCTGCGCTCGCCGACGGCGTCCCCGTTTCCACCGTCTTCCCGGAGAGCAATCTCGGCCGCCAGTTGCGCGCGGTCGCGGACGCCATCGCCGTGCGCGAGGCCCTCGGCGCGCGCCGCCAGATCTTTTTCGTTTCCCGAGGCGGCTTCGACACCCATTCCGGCCAGGCGCCGGTCCTGCCGGACCTGCAACGCGACGTGGCGAGGAGCATGGCGGCTTTCCACGAAGCTACGGTCGAACTCGGCGTCTCGTTCGACGTGACCGCCTTCACGGCCTCCGATTTCGGGCGGGCGCTTGCGATCAACGGCGACGGCACGGACCACGGCTGGGGCGGCCACCATTTCGTCGTCGGCGGGGCGGTTCGCGGCGGACGGATCTACGGGGCGCTGCCGCCCTACGAATTCGGGCATAAGCTGGACGCCGGCGGCGGGCGCCTCATTCCGTCGGTCTCCGTCGAGCAATACGCGGCGGGCCTCGGCGGCTGGTTCGGGCTCTCCGATGCAGAACTGAACGCCGCGCTGCCGCTCCTCGGAAATTTCCCGGACGGACCGCTCGCGCTCTTCTAGCCCGCTTGGGGACTTGACGGGCGAGCGGAGCCAAATGCGCGGCCCCCGGTCCCCGGCCTTGCCCCGGCGCTCGCCGCGCAGCGGCGATCAGGCCCCGTCCCGCAAGGGTGATGCGTTGCAAATCGAGCCGCCGGGCTTTAATTGAATTTGCGTTAACGCCGCTAAGGGACATCTGCGCCTATTGGGGGGGCAATGGGGCTTCGGGCCATTCTGGCGATTGTCGCGGCGGGGCTTGGGACGGCGACGGCGATCGTCGCCGCAAGCTCGAAAGACCCGCCGGCGCTGGCGGGACCGCCCATCGACGGCGGCATCTATGTTCTCGGCAACTCGCTTTTCACCACCGGCGTCGATATCGGCGCGCTCTCCGACGCCTTCCCGGATGACGAGGTTACGTTCGGCGAATACAGCGGCCATTACTCCAACATGTGGTACGCTGCGGTCAGAAACGGGCTTGCTCCTTCGGGCGCCAGGCCGAAACTCGTGGTCTGGGGATTTCGGCCTTCGCGCGCGCTTTTTCCGGCCTTCAGAAGCGCGCGACGCACCGATCTCGACGCGTTTCTGGATCAGGGAGATCGCGACTTCGCGCGCGTTATGGAAAGAAGCGGCGAGACATTCGCGCCGGGAGGCCGCTTCAACTTCAACGCTCTGGCGCCGGGGGACGAAAGCTCGCAGGAGGATTTCGTCTGGGGCGATCCCGTTCCCTTCGCCGGTTCCTTTCCTCCGCTCATCGCGAAAACGCTGGCCTCGGCGGGCGTTTGTCAGCTGGTCGTAATCTTTCGTCACAACTATCTGCCGCGACGGATCGATCCTGAGGACGTCGAGGCCTATCGCCGGGCGGCGGCGGCGTATTTTCGCGAACACGCCATTCCTTATGTCGATCTCTATACGGACCAAGACCTTGGCGCAGGCCACTATGCGAAGGGCGACCATTTTAACGCGGCCGGCAGGGCGTTGGTGACGGACCGCGTCATTTCGGCGCTCGCCGCGTCGGCGGCCTGTGCGGGCGGCGCTTCGTCGGGTCAGTCTTCCCGGGACTCAATGGTCTCGATCGTCAACTGATCGTTCGTGTAGATGCAAATCGACGCCGCGACGGCCATGGCTTTGCGGACGATTTCCTGAGGGGCCAGATCGGTCTCCGCGTAGAGCGCTTGCGCCGCGGCGCGGGCGTAATCGCCGCCCGAACCGATCGCCGCGATCCCGCCCGTCGGCTCCAGCACGTCGCCGAGCCCGGTGACCGTCAGCGTCACGTCCCGGTCGGCGACGATGAGCATCGCCTCGAGACGACGCAGATAACGATCCGTGCGCCAGTCCTTCGCCAGCTCGACGCAGGCGCGCGTGAGCTGGCCTTTATATTGCTCGAACTTGCCCTCCAGCCGTTCGAGCAGGGTGATGGCGTCGGCCGTGCCGCCGGCGAAGCCGGCGATCACATGGCCGCCCTCCCCGATCCGTCGGACTTTTCGCGCGTCGCCCTTCATGATGGTCTTATCCAGACTGACCTGGCCGTCGCCGCCGATCGCGACGGCGGCCCCGCGCCGGACCGCCAGGATGGTCGTGCCGTGCATTTCAACAGCCTGCGTGGCAATCGCCATGGGGATCAGCCTTTCCGGGCGGTGTCCGCCCGATAAACATTGTCCGCTCGACAAAGATTTTCAGCTCAATAAACATTGACGCCATATCAAGGCTTTGCCCTGGTGAGGGCGACTGTTAGGGGATCGACATGCGCAACGCCGCCGTCGAACGCAAGACCCGCGAGACCGAGATCTTCGTCGCCCTCGAACTCGACGGAGCGGGCGATTACGACATCGAGACGGGGATCGGCTTTTTCGACCACATGCTTGAGGCGTTCGCCAAGCATTCCATGGTCGACCTGAAGGTCCGCGCAGAAGGCGACCTCCATATCGACATGCACCACACTGTGGAAGACGTCGGGATCGTCATGGGCCAGGCGGCCGCGAAGGCCCTCGGCGACTGCGCCGGGATCCGCCGGTTCGGCGCCGCGTACGTGCCGATGGACGAGACCCTGTCGCGCGCGGCGATCGACGTATCCAAGCGTCCCTATCTCGTGTGGCGCGTCGACTTCGCGCGACCCAAGATCGGCGAGATGGACACCGAACTTTTCAAGGAATGGTTCCACGCCTTCGCCACGAATGCGGGCGTCTGCCTGCATGTGGAAAACCTTTACGGGCAGAACACCCATCACATCGTGGAATCCTGTTTCAAGGCGACGGCGCGGGCGTTCCGCGAGGCTGTTGAATTCGATCCCCGTGCTGACGGCGCGACGCCGTCGACGAAAGGCGTCCTGGGCGGGTGACGCCGCGCCGGCGTCGACCCAGCGCTCCAGATCCTTGCCAATTCCTTAATAGTCATTCATGAACCATCTACGCCGTTGACCGGTGCGACGTTTTTACGCCAGTTTCCGCGCGGCCGTTCGGCCTTCAAGGGTGAAAACCAGCAGGGAATTTCAATCATGATGAAGCAAATGCTTGGCGGCGTCGTCGCCGTTTCGATGATGTCCGGCGTCGCTTACGCCGGCGACTGGGCTGAGCGCTGCGTCGCGAAGCTTGAAGCCGAGGGACGCGACACGTCGGGTTGCCAGTGTCTTGAAGACGCGATCAATGAAAACCCGGCGCTCGCCGATGAGTTCGACGCGCTCGAAGCGATCGACGATCCGGCCGCCCGTTACGACGCCGCCTCCGACGAGGCGAAAGCCGCAATGGACACCTGCACGCGCGGCTGAGACTTCGCAGGCCCGGCCGAAGCAGGCGGCTCCCAATCCCAAAAGACACGTCAAAATTTTGCAGTTCGACAAGAAAGAGACTTATCCGATGAACAAAACGATCCTTGCCGGCGCTTTCGCGTGCGCCGTTTCCCTGACGCCGGCTTTCGCCAACGAGGTTGAAGAGGCGTGCAAAACCTACGCGGCCGAACATGGCGGCGACGCCACGGGTTGCGCCTGCCTCGGCGAGATGGCCGCCGGCGACGCCGATCTCGCCGCGGCGATCATGGAAATCACAGATCCGGCTGCGCTTGAAGCCGCCGACGAGGCGACGAAAGAAGCGATCGGCGCCTGCTTCCCGGAAGCCTGAGCGTCCAAACACTTGGAAAGGCGGCGTCGTCCTCTGGACGGCGCCGTTTCTTTTTGCGCTGACAGCGCTTACCTGAACTTCCCATGACAGAGACGGTCGCCATTATCGACTACGGGTCCGGCAATCTGCGTTCGGTGCAGAAAGCGTTCGAACGCGCCGCTTCGGACAGCGGCGCTGCGGCTCGGGCGGCTTTGACGAACGATCCGCGCGACGTTGAGACGGCCGACAGGGTCGTTCTGCCCGGCGTCGGCGCGTTCGCGGCCTGCCGCGCCGGCCTCTTCTCCATTGCGGGCATGGTCGACGCGCTCTCCAACGCCGTTTTGGAAAAGCAACGACCCTTCATGGGGATATGCGTCGGCATGCAACTTCTCGCCTCGCGCGGCTTTGAATTCGGCGAAACGCCCGGGCTCTCATGGATCGCAGGCGACGTGCGCCCGCTGGCGCCGCAGAGCGGCGACCACCGCGTGCCCCATATGGGCTGGAACGGCGTCTTCGCGAGCGATCGCCATCCGGTCTTCGATGCCATTTCCGACGACGAGGATTTCTACTTTCTGCATTCATTCTGTTTCGCCCCCGAAATTATGTCCGAGCAGAAACTCTTTTGCGAATATGGCGGGCGTTTCGCAGCTGCGGTCGCGCGCGACAATCTCGTGGGCGTGCAGTTCCATCCTGAAAAGAGTCAGGCGGCCGGCCTGCGCCTGATATCGCGCTTTCTGCGGTGGTCGCCGTGACGGACGCGCGCGCTTTCTCGCCAGCACCCGACCTCGCTTTGTTTCCGGCGATCGATCTCAAGGCGGGGGCCTGCGTGCGCCTCCTGCATGGCGACATGGAAAAGGCGACCACCTATAACGCCGACCCGGCCGACCAGGCCCGGCGATTTGCGGATGCGGGCTTCGACAATCTCCATATCGTCGATCTCGACGGGGCGTTCGCCGGGCGTTCGGAAAACGGCGGCGCGGTCTCCGCCATCCTCGACGCGACGGGCGCGGCCTGTCAGCTCGGCGGCGGCGTCCGGTCGATGGCCGATATCGAGGCCTGGCTGGAGCGCGGCGTATCGCGGGTCATCCTCGGCACGGTCGCGGTCCGCGATCCAACCCTCGTCAGACGCGCCGCGCAGGCGTTTCCGGGGCGGATCGCCGTCGGCGTGGACGCCGAAGGCGGCTTCGTGAAGACGGACGGCTGGGCCGGCGAGACCGGCCATACCGCCCTCGAAATCGGAAAACGCTACGAGGACGCCGGGGTCGGCGCGCTAATTTACACCGACATAGGTCGCGACGGGGCTCTCTCCGGCGTCGATGTCGAGGCGACGGCCGCCCTTGGCGAGGCCGTGGCCATACCGGTGATCGCTTCCGGCGGCGTCGCCTCGCCTCGGGACGTCGCCGCGCTGGCCGCCCGCCCGTCCGTCGCCGGCGTGGTCATTGGCCGCGCGCTCTATGACGGGCGGATCAGCCCGGAAGAGGCGCTCGCCGCGGCGCGCCGTCCATGAGCGCCGATGGAGGCGACGGTCTGATCGCGAAGCTTCACGCGGTCGACGGCGACAGGTTCGGCCCTTGCCGGAAATCGCGGTCGCAGGAGATCGAAATCAAGTTCGTCGGCGACGCGCACGCGGTCAGCGCGCTGGAGGAAACCTTTGTCATCCGCGCGCTGCGAAAGGGCGCCCCGCGAACGGAGACCCTGCGCAACACCTATTACGACACGGACGGCGGCGATCTGGAAAAAGCCGGCGTGACGTTGAAGGTTGTCGAAGAGTTCGGGGCCCTCACCCAGAGCCTGAAGGTCGCCCGGAATGGGGGCGCTGCGTTCCAGCGGCGCGAATACGACGTCGATTTCGACGATGCGGCCGCTTTTCCGGTTTCGACGGGCGCGAGCGAAGTCGACGCTTTCATTTCGACGGCCCGCGGCGCGATCCGACCGACGCTCCATCTCGACCAGGACCGCCGCGCGATCACCCTCGCCCGCGGCGCGACCGAGATGGAGGCTGCCTTCGACATCTGTTCGGCCCGACATCCCGATGGCGACCGGCGCGCCGCCCTCGCCGAAGCCGAGCTTGAACTCCTCGAAGGGGACCCGGCCGAGTTGTTCCGCATCGCAAGGCTCTGCCTTGAGGAGGCCGGCGGAAAGCTTCGCCTCGGGGCCCTGGCAAAGTATGACAGGGCGCGCGCGGCCCTCGGCGTCGTCGACCCGTGCGCGCCCGCCAACCGTGTTCGCATCGATCCGGAAGGACCGGCCGGCGACGCCCTTGCGGCCGGGCTTCAATTCTGCGCCGCCCGGATCATTGCGCTCGCCCCGGCCGTCACGGACGAACGCCGGCCGGAGGGCGTTCACCAGATGCGGGTGGCGCTGCGCCGGCTGCGGTCGATCGAACAGACATACCGCGCGCTCCTTAAGGACGACGCGACACGGGATCTGTCGCGGCGCGCCGGCGAGGTCGCCCGCGGGCTCGGGGAGGCGCGCGACTGGGACGTCTTTCTTGACGACACCCTGCCGACGATCGCGGGCTTCGAAGGCGCGGGGACCGGTTTCGCCGCTCTGGCGGCCGGCGGCGAACGTCAGCGGGCCGAGGCCTGGCGGCGCGCCGTCGCGACGGTCTCTTCACCGGCGTTCACCGGCTTTGCGCTGGATCTGCTTGAGGCCGCCCATCTCCAGCCGTGGCGGCGCAAAGCCTCGAGACACCTGTCGCGGCCTGCTCGGGACTTCGCTGTCGACGCCCTCGACGCGCGCATGGCCGCGGCTGTCGAAAGAGCCGGGGATCTCTCGATCCGGCGCCCGGACGCCGGCCATCCCTTGCGCATCGCTTTGAAGAAGCTTCGATACGCCGCCCAGCTTTTCCGGGACGCTTTTCCGGCGCAGGCCCGCAAGCCCTACCTCGGGGCCCTCTCAGCCATTCAGGATCGGTTCGGCGCCCTGAACGACGCCGTCGTCGCGCGCACGCTCGCTGACCGCGCCGCAGCCGCCGGCGCCAGGGCGGTCCCGGACGCGGCCGCCGGCGAAGCCGTTCGCGCGGCCGGGTTCGTGTGCGGCTACAAGGGGGCCGAAGCGGCCGGCGCGGCCGAGGAGATCATCGCGCTGTGGCGCGATTTCGCGAAGCGCCCGCGCTACTGGCGCGCCGGAGGAAAAAACTAGGCATGCTGAAAGTGCGGGTCATACCTTGCCTCGACGTCAAGGACGGCCGCGTCGTCAAGGGCGTCAATTTCGTCTCGCTTCGTGACGCCGGCGATCCGGCCGAAGCCGCAATCGCCTATGATGCGGCGGGGGCGGACGAGCTCTGCTTCCTGGACATTTCCGCAAGCCACGAGGGCCGCGGGATCCTCCGCGACAAGGTCGCCGAAGTCGCCGAGCGCTGTTTCATGCCGCTTACCGTGGGCGGCGGCGTCCGCACGACCGAGGATTTCCGCGCGCTCCTGAACACCGGCGCCGACAAGGTCGCGATCAACACCGCAGCGGTGAAGGATCCTGATCTCATCGGCGCGGCGGCCTCGCAATTCGGCGCCCAGTGCGGCGGCGTCGCGATCGACGCGCGCCGGGGCGGGCAGGGCCGCTGGGAGATCTTCACCCATGGCGGGCGCGA
>CAZBOC010000082.1:0-10652 GCA_964493225.1 uncultured Caulobacterales bacterium
CGGCTCGCCAAGTCCGGGATCATCTCGTGGGGCTGGCGCTTTCGTTAACGCGCTGTGTCGTCATCGCCTTTTTGTTGCGTAACGCCCGACGTCTCAGCCCTTAGCCGGAGGTCCCATGAGGTGGATTGCTACAAAGATGCGGCTCACCTAGCCGCCTTTGCCGAACCGAACAGTCCGGTTTTCTGCGCGCGCGCTGGCGCGGCTTCAGCCGCAGCCGGGTGGTTCAAGGCGAATTTTCCGGGAGACACGTTCTACGCCGTCAAGGCCAATCCGGCTTGCTGGCTCCTCGACGCCGTGCATGGGGGCGGCCTTCGCCGGTTCGAGGTGGCGTCGATCAGCGAGGCCCGCCTGATAGCCGAACGTTTCGCCGACGCCGAGATCGCGTTCATGCATCCGGTCAAGTCGCGCGCGGCGATCGCCGAGGCGTATCACGCATACGGCGTGCGCATCTTTGCGCTCGACACGCCCGAGGAGCTTGCGAAAATCCTCGAAGAAACCGGGAACGCGGCGGACCTTACGCTGTGCGTGCGCTGCGCGGTTCCCGGCGATTACGCCAAGATTTCGCTGGCTCGCAAGTTCGGCGCGCGCGACGCCGAGGCGGTCTCGCTGCTCCGGGCCGCACGTCAGGTCGCGGCGCGTCTGGGGGTTTCGTTCCACGTCGGCAGCCAGACCATGGCCCCCGCCGCTTACGTCGCCGCCATCGACGCCGTCGAACAGGTCGTCGTGCGCGCCGGGGTCATCGTCGACGTACTCGACATCGGCGGCGGCTTTCCCGCCGACTATCCCGGCATGGCCGCGCCGCCGCTCAGCGAATTCGTCGCCGCGATCGAGACACGCTTCGAGCAGATGCTTGTCGCCGAGAACTGCGCCCTCTGGTGCGAGCCGGGCAGGGCGATCGCCGCCCGGGCCGCATCGCTCGTCTTACGGGTGGAGGCGCGCAAGGGGCGCGCGCTTTACGTCAATGACGGCGCCTACGGGGCGCTCTTCGACGCTGCCCATCTCGGCTGGCGCTTTCCCGCCCGCGCGCTGAACAAGCCCTTTTCCGCGCCGCTCGAAGCGTTCAGCCTTTACGGGCCCACCTGCGACGACATCGACTATATGGAGGGGCCGTTCCTTCTGCCCGCCGACGTCGCGGTCGGGGACTATATCGAGATCGGGACCCTCGGCGCCTACGGCGCCGCAATGGCGAGCCGGTTCAACGGCTTCGGCGCCTACGAAACGATCGCCGCCGAGGACGCGCCGATGGGGCCCGCCGAGGCCGACCTGGAGGAAGGAAACACGCAGACAGAAAACGGAGCCCGCCGCTATGGCCTATGACGCAGACAACCCGGCGACGGCCGGACCTGACCCGCTTGATCATTTCATCAGCGTCGACGGCGAGGAATACGCCGGCCGCCATCTGATCATTGATCTTTACGACGCCAGGCATCTTGACGACGAAGAGGTGATCCGCGCGGCCTTTCTGGAATGCATTGAGAAATGCGGGGCGACGCTTTTGCACATCCATCTTCACCGGTTCCAGCCAAACGGGATTTCCGGCGTTGCGGTGCTTTCCGAGAGCCACATCTCGATCCACACCTGGCCGGAGCGCAATTACGCCGCCCTCGACGTTTTCATGTGCGGCTTCGCCAAGCCGGAACTGTCCGTGCGGATCCTGAAAGACGCCTTCGAGGCGGGCCGCGTCGAGGTCCAGAACCTCCTCCGGGGCGGCGCCTCGTGAGCGGGCCGAATATCGTCACGGCCGCCGAGGGCGAGTGGTTCCACGAAATCTGGCAGGGCTCGGCCGGCGGGATGTTCCGCATCCAAAAAAGGATCTATGCGGAGAGTTCTGAGCACCAGAACATCCTGGTCTTTGAAAACGATGTTTTCGGACGCATGCTTGCAATCGACAATGTCATTCAGGTCGCCGAGGCGGACGAATTCATCTATCACGAGATGATCGTCCATGTTGCGGCGCTGGCCCATGGCCGTGTTCGCCGGGTTCTCGTGGTCGGCGGCGGCGACGGCGGAGCGCTGCGCGAATTGTTCCGTCACCAGACGGTGGAGCGTGCGACGCTCGTGGAGATCGACCGTGACGTTCTCGACCTCTGCGCCGAATGGATGCCCATGGTCGCAAACGGATCTTTGGACGACCCGCGCCTCGATCTCGTCATCGGCGACGGGGCCGCATTCGTAAAGGAAACGGACGAAAAGTTCGATCTCGTGATCGTCGATTCCACGGACCCGGTCGGGCCCGGCGCGGTTCTGTTCACGGAGGCGTTCTATCGCGGCTGCAAGCGCGTTCTCAATCCGGGCGGGGTTCTTGTCACGCAAAGCGGGTTGCCCTTCGTACAGGCGCGCGAGTTCAAGGACGCCTTCGCGCATCTGTCGGATATATTCACCTACGCCACGGGTTTTCAGATCGTGGTGCCGAGCTTCTGGGGCGGTCCGATGATCCTCGGTTTCGCCACCGACGACGGAACGGTCCTCGCCGCCGAGGCGGAGACGCTGGCGGCGCGCAAACAGGCCGCCGGGCTTTCCTGCCGGTACTATTCGCCGGGGCACCACAGGGCGGCGTTCGACCTTCCCGGCTATGTGCGCGACATGGTTCCCCATACGGAAAAACTGATCGCCGAGGGGCTCCTGACGGCGTGAACGCGTTCCCGCGGATCCTGCCCATCGACGAGGGCTTCCTGAAGCTCGCTCCGGAGGACCGTGCGGACGGGGCCGCGCCGAAGGTCGTCGTCATTCCCTTCGGGCTCGAGGCCTCGGTCACCTATGGCGGCGGAACGGCCCGCGGGCCGGCCGCGATGATCGCCGCCTCGCCCGAGATCGAACTCTTCGACGAAGAGCTGTGGTGCGAGCCCTGCCGCGCGTTCCGCATTGAAACCTGGGCCGAACCGGAGATGCCCGCACGGATCGAAGACGCCCTCGATATTCTTGCTTCCTATACGGAGCGTGCGCTTGGCGAAAACGCCTTCCCCGTCGTTTTCGGCGGCGAACATTCGATCACGCCGGGCGCGGTCCGGCCATTCGTGGAGAAGTATCCGGATCTGGCGCTCCTCCATTTCGACGCCCATGCCGATCTTCGCGACGGCTATCTCGGCGAACATTTCAGCCATGCGAGCGCGATCCGGCGCTGTCTCGACGCGCCGGAACTTTCCGTAGTCTCGGTTGGTGTAAGGAACATATCGGCCAGCGAGATTCCTTTCCTTGAGGCCAACCGCCATCGGATCGATGTATGGTGGGCGAAAGACAAGCGCGCCTGGGACATCGAGGAAATGCTCACCCCGCTGAAAGGCAGGCCCGTTTATGTGACGGTCGACGTCGACGGCTTCGACGCGAGCCTGATGCCGGCGACGGGAACGCCGGAACCCGGCGGGCTTTTCTGGGACGACGTCACGGCGATCCTGAGGCGCGCGAGCGAAATCGCTGAAATCGTCGGCGCCGACATCAATGAACTCTCGCCCCGGCCGAGCCTCCACGCCTGCGATTTTCTCGCAGCCAAGCTCGCCTACAAGATCCTCGGATACAGGTTCGCCGGAACGGCGCGCTAGCGACGGGCGACGCATCAGCACCGCATGAGGGCCGGTGGTTGACTGTGGATCGGGCTGGAGGCTAGGCGAGGGCGCGGCGAAGGGAGAGATGCGCGATGGGAAAACGGCTTCTTCACATGCTGGCGGCGGCGGTCGCGATACTCGCGCCGGCGTGCCCGGCTCTGGCGAAAATGACCATCAACGGCAAGACCGTTGACGCCGAAACCGCCGCTTTTCTCAACGAACGGTACGACGTGCCCGCGGCGGGCGCCTATTGGTATGACCCGCAATCGGGCCTGATCGGGACCATCGGCGCCCCTCCAGCCAAGCAGATCGAGCCCGGCGAGGCTCGTTACGGGCCCGCGCCGCTCGAAGCCTCCGGCCAGGCGTCCGGCGTAAAGATCAATGGCCGCGCAATCTCCTTCAAAGAGCTTTTCGCCCTCGAACATCTCTACACGATGATGGTCGACGGCGATTACGTGATGGGTCCGGATCTTGTCATGCGCAAAA
Organism: uncultured Caulobacterales bacterium; assembly: GCA_964493225.1. Lineage (GTDB taxonomy): Bacteria > Pseudomonadota > Alphaproteobacteria > Caulobacterales > Parvularculaceae > JAJFFW01. The sequence goes on from CAZBOC010000082.1 coordinate 4,026, forward strand.
CCTATCAAGGCGCGCCGCCGTTCAATTACGGTGAGGCCTGGAGCGCCTATGGGCGAGCGCAGGAGGAAGAGCGCCAGTGGTGCGCCATGGTGCGTGAGCGGATCGCCTCGGCAGGTCCGGGCGCGCCGGTGCTGGTCCCGGAACTTGGCGGGCCCGGATTTTCCGTGCAGGTCACCCAGGATGCGAACGGCTGCATGATGGCGAACGTCCAGGGCCGCATCTTCAGCCGCTGCTGCAATCAGTAGCGGCGCGTTTCAGTTCCCTTCCCGCGGGGCGCGCGCCGCCTCGGCGGCGGCGAAGAGGGCTTTCGCCTTGTTGACGCATTCCTCGTGCTCGGCGGCGGGATCGGAGTCCGCGACGACGCCGGCGCCCGCCTGCACGTGCATGAGCCCGTCCTTCACGACGGCGGTGCGCAGCGCGATGGCGGTGTCGACATTTCCGTCCGCGGAGAAATAGCCGATGCAGCCGCCATAGGGCCCGCGGCCCTCGCGCTCAAGATCGTCGATAATCTCCATCGCCCGGATTTTCGGCGCCCCGGTCACCGTGCCGGCGGGAAATCCCGCCATGACGGCCTCTACGGGATCGACGTCGGCGCGCAATCTTCCGGTTACGTTGGAGACGATATGCATGACGTGGCTATATCGTTCGATTACGAACTTCTCGTCCACCCTGACCGTGCCGTAATCGGCGGCCCGGCCGACGTCGTTGCGCCCGAGGTCGAGCAGCATCAGATGTTCGGCGCGTTCTTTCGGGTCGGCGAGCAGCTCGCGTTCGAGCGCGCGGTCCTCGGCCGGCGTCGCGCCGCGCGGCCGCGTGCCGGCGATCGGCCGGATCGTGATCTCCCCGTCGCGCACCCGCACCAGGATTTCAGGGCTCGAGCCCACGAGCGCGTGGCTGTCGAAATCAAGGAAGAAGAGGAAAGGCGAGGGGTTCAGTCGCCGCAGCGCGCGGTAGAGCGCAAAGGGCGGGGCGTCGAACGGGGCGGAAAATCTCTGGCTCAGGACGACCTGGAATATCTCGCCCGCCGCGATCTCCTCCTTGGCGCGCCGCACCATCGCGAGATAGTCTTTATGCGCCGTATTCGAGGCGGGTTTCATTTCGCCCGGCGCGGCGGCGTGCGCGCTGCGCGGCGATGCTGGCGGCGCGGAAAGATCCGCGACGGCGTCGGCGATGCGTTCGCCGGCGCGCGCGTAAGCCGCCCTCGCCGAAACGCCCGCCTCCGCGCGCACCGGCGCGATCAGATTGATTTCCTGTTTGACGTTGTCGAACACCGCGACGAGGGTCGGGCGGATGAACACCGCGTCCGGCGCGTCGAACGCCGCCGGCGGCCGGTTCGGCAGGCGTTCGAACTGGCGGATGAGATCGTAACCGAAATAGCCGAAAACCCCGGCGGCCATGGGAGGCGCGCCCTCCGGCATCGCGATGCGCGATTCCTCGAGAAGGCGCTGCAGGCTTTCAAGCGGGGCGAGATCTTCCGCCTCGAAGGTGCGGGCATCGACGGCGGCGTTGCGGTTGATAAAGGCCCTGTCGCCGTCGGCCCGCCAGATCACGTCAGGTTTCAAGCCGATAATCGAGTAGCGGCCGAGCTGTTCGCCGCCCTCGACGGATTCCAGGAGGAACGCGTTCTTGCGGCGCCCGGCCAGCTTCAGATAGGCCGAGACCGGCGTTTCGAGATCGTTGACGATCCGCGACGCGACGATTTGAGCCTCGCCGGCTTCGTAGCCCTTTGCGAATGCGGTGTAATCCGGGTCGAGCGCCATGGTCCGGGCGGCGCCTCCTATTGCTCCACGGCGAACAGGGCGTCGATCTGCTCCTGGTCGATGCGCACGTCATAATCGGCCTGAAGCGCCTCGATATAGGCCTCGGCGAATTCCTGATCGAGCTGAGCGCCGACATACTGCTTGAACGCGATATCCTGACCCGGTCCGACGGCCGCGCGGTTGAACGTGATGTCCTCGACGACGGCGATTGTCTGCTCGTCGCCGAGCCGCGCAGGCCCGATGACCACCTCGCCCTTGTCCGCGGTGAAGACGCGCCTTTCCATCGCATCGGAAAAAGGACCTTCACCGCCGCGCGCGACGACCGCGGTGGTCGGCTCGGCGCTGAAGGGCGCGGCCGCTTCGGCGAAGGTGGCCCCGGCGGCGAGGGCGTCCTCGATCTGTCCGACGGCGCGCTTGATGCGCCGCTCGCGCTCGTCCATGCGCCAGCGGGTGTCGACTTCGGTCTCCGCCGTCTCAAACGGGGTCAAAGCCGGAGGCGTCACCTCGTCGAGGGCGACGAAGAAATAGCCGCTTCCGTCAGCGTACTCGATCGCCTCGGTTTCCTCGCCCTCCTGCATCTGGAACGCCTCGCTCAGCACCTCGCCCTCGATCCGGTCGACGATGGCGCCGCCGGGCGCGAAGGAATAGGAGTCGACCGGCCCGTGGACGACGAAGTCGAGGCCGGCGGCCTCGGCCGCGGCGGCGAGGTCCGCCCCGGCGTCGCGTCCCTCTTCGATGGCGTCGGCTGCGTCGTAGACGCGCCGTTGGGTGTCCTGTTCGAGATAGGCCGACGCAAGGTCCTCGCGCACGTCCTCGAACGACTTGACTTCGGGGGGGAGAACGGCGGCGACCTGGATCACGTTCCAGCCGTAAAGCCCTTCGATCGGATCTCCGACGTCGCCTTCGCCAAGGTCCGGCGAAAAGGCCGCCTCGGCCACGGCCGGGTCGAGAAGGCTCGCCTGATCGATCTCGGTGTAGGTCACGGCCTCGAGGGACACGCCTCGCTCGTCAGCGATTTTTTCGATGGGCTCGCCCTGTCGGAGAGCGGCGACGGCCCCTTGCGCGGCGTCCTTCGTGTCGAAGGGAACGAGATAGATCGTGCGGCGTTCCGGAATATTGAACGCGCGGTCCTTCTGAAGTTCGTAAAGCCGGCGCAATTCCTCTTCCGGCGCCTCCAGATCTTCAGCGAAATCGCTGCGCTTCAGGCTGACGACCGTGAAGGTTCGGTACTCCGGGGCCGTAAAATCCTCAGGGTTCTGATCATAGAACTCCCGCAGGTCTTCGAGCGTCGGCTCCTCGGGGACGCCGGCCATCTCCTCGGTCATCGTGAGATAAGTGACCTCGCGCTCCTCGATTTCCCGCAGAAGCAGGGCGTCGGCGTAAGTGGCCGGCGCGAACCCGCCGCCGCCGAGAGAGGAGAGGAACTGCTGGCGCATGAAGGTCTCGCGCATTTCACGCTCGAAGTCGCGCACAGAAAGATTGTAGCGCTGCAGGATGCGGGAGAGGACTTCAATGTCGAATTTGCCGGTGCGCGGGTTCTGGAATTGTTCGTTCTGCGACAGGAATTCGCGCACGAGGTCGCGCGGCATGGCGAGACCGAGCTTTTCCGCCTCCTGTTGAACAAGCGAGCGTGTCACGAGCGAGCTGACGATCTGGGTCGGCAGGCCCGACGCGATTGCGTCCTCGCGCGTGAAGGCGCCTTCCGTCTGGTCGCGCTGGTTGATCAGGGCGCGATTGAACTCCGCTACGACCCGTTCCGTGCGCACGCTCTGGTCGCCGACCCGGATGGCCGCGCCTTGCGTGAAGCTTCTCAGTTCCGGCACGCCGAACAGAGCGAAGGCGAGGACGAGTAGAATGATGACGAACCATGCGACGACGCCTTTCAGCGCGTTGCGGACCGAGCTCAACATAGCCGAAGACTTTCTCAATCAGCGTCCAGGGGGACGCGCGCGAGCAACAGCACGGAAACTTAATCGCGCCGCTGCTGAAGGACAAGCATCGCCGGGGCGGGCGATGATGGACAAAAATGGCGGCTTCCCGTAGGCCGCGACTGAAACAAGGAATGCGCCATGAAACCCCTTATCGCCGGCAACTGGAAAATGAACGGCCTGCGCGCGAGCCTCGGCGAAATCTCCGCGCTTCTCAATCATCTGGGCGGGGAAGGCCCCTCGGACCGCGACGTCTTGATCTGTCCGCCGGCGACGCTGCTCGCACAGGTTTCAGATCGCCTCGAAGGCGTCGGCGTTTTCACCGGCGGACAGGATTGCCACCGCGGCGAGGCCGGCGCCCATACCGGAGACGTCAGCGCGGAGATGCTGCGCGACGCAGGCGCTTCCTTCGTGATTGTCGGTCATTCTGAGCGCCGCGCCGACCACGGCGAGGATAACGCGGCCGTGCGGGCCAAGGCTGTCGCCGCCCGGCGCGCCGGGCTGATGGCGATCATCTGCGTCGGCGAAACCGGGGCCGAGCGCAAGGCGGGGCGCGAGAACGAGATCGTCGGCGCGCAGCTCGCCGGCTCTGTTCCGGAAGGAGGCCCCTTCATCGTCGCGTATGAACCCGTCTGGGCCATCGGCGCCGGGCTTACGCCGACCCTCGACGATATCGCCCGAATGCACGACTTCATTCGCGAAAGGGTGGGACCGAAAACGCGGGTTCTCTATGGCGGTTCCGTCAAGCCGGCGAATGCGAAGGAAATCCTTGCGGTCGAGAACGTCGACGGGGCTCTCGTCGGCGGTGCGAGCCTCAAGGCGTCGGACTTCTATCCGATTGTCATGGCGGCGTGAGACCATGGGCCCCTCATGCGAGACGGCGTAGTCGAATGGTCCTGACGGCGGCCGCCATCTTCCTGTTGGCTATGCTCGGCGGCGCGGGGCTCGCGAGCCGGAAGGCGGAACGCATGGCGCCGCCCCTCGGGCGTTTCGTGGAGGTCGAAGGCGAGCGGCTCCATGTCGTCGAGATGGGCGCCGAGCACCGGGGCGAGGGCCCCTCGGTTCTGCTGATCCACGGCGCGAGCATCAATCTGCGCGACATGCTGATCGCTCTCGGCGAGCCGCTTGCAGCCCGCCGCCACGTCGTCATGGTCGACCGTCCGGGACGAGGTTATTCAACGAGGCCGGAAAACGGCCACGAACTTGACCGCCAGGCGCGCCTCATCCACGGCGCGGCGCAGGCGGCAGGCCTCGAGGCGCCTATCGTCGTCGGCCAGAGCCTCGGCGGAGCGATCGCGCTCGCCTACGCCCTTCAACACCAGAGGGAAATGGCGGGGCTCGTCCTGCTCGCGCCCGTGAGCCATGAATGGCCCGGCGGCGTGGCGTGGTACAATTCCGCTGCGACTACGCCCGTGATCGGACCCCTTTTTCGCTGGTTCATCATTCCGGCCTATGGTCAGCTGGTCGGACGATCGGCAGTGGAGGGATCCTTTTCTCCCGATGAGGCGCCCGATAATTATTACGCGCGCTCGGGGCTCCCCCTTCTGTTCCGTCCCGCAGACTTCAAGGCGAACGCCGAGGATCTCGCCAATCTGAAGGCGGAAATCATCTCGATGCAGGACCGGTACGCCGAGCTTTCGCTGCCTGTTGTGATCCTCGCCGGCGCAGCGGACACGACGGTGAGCCCAAAAATCCACGCCGAAGCCCTCGCGCGCGATATCGCAGGCGCCAGTCTTGAGATCCTCGCCGACACGGGCCACGCGCTGCACCACGCCGAATCGGAACGCATAACCGCCGTCATTGACGAATTGGCGGCCGGTCGTGTAGGGGCGCGGTCTTCAAATCAGGATTAGCATCGCCTAGCTGGAAAAGTGAGCGGTAGACGATATCCGCGCTCCGCACAGGGAAATACGCCGCCATGGTCACCGTCATCCTCACCGTCCACGTTCTCATCGTTCTGGGCCTGATCGGCATCGTGCTTCTGCAGCGCTCCGAGGGAGGGGCGCTCGGCATAGGCGGCGGAGGCGGGGGCGGCGGCGGCTTCATGACGAGCCGCGGCGCGGCGAACGCGCTCACCCGCACGACGTCGGTTCTGGCCGCGATGTTCTTCGCGACTTCGATCTCGCTTGCGATCTTCGCCGATCGCGGCGAAAGCGACGTCGACATCATCGAAGAGATCACCGGCGAGGAGGTCGGCGATCCGGGCGCGCCTGTCACAACGGATGACCTCAGCGACTTCCTCGGCAGCGAAGAGGACGAGGCGGAAGGCGAGGGCGCGCCGCAATCAGGCGAACCGGTGGCCGCGCCGGATCTATCCGACGCCCTGGGCGAGGAAGACGCGCCGGAGCCCGAGGCCCCGCCGGCGGATGGGCCGACGCGAGGCGAGGAGCCCGGCGAGAATCCCGAATAGCGACCCCGCACAGTCCTTTCACGGGACGCCCGGTTGTTGCTTGAAGAGTACTTAACGCCGCAGTGGCGCAGGTTAACCATGCTTTTTGCGGGCGCTTTCATTCCGACAACTGATCTCCTGTTATTAGATCAATCGCCGGCCGGCATGGCGCAACGCTTGCAGTCATCCGGGCGCGCCGACGGCGCTGAACGCCGTCGCGGGCGCAGCGAGCGCCGAAGCCCCTTTGACATCGCGCTGCTCGCTGCGGGGGGGGAGGAAACGCCGCGGCCGGTCGGGCTGCGGCGTTTCTGTGTCGCGGCCCCCTTACCGCGGCGACGAATCCAGTCTAAGACGAAAGCCCATGGCGCGGTATATTATCATAACCGGCGGCGTGGTTTCCTCACTCGGAAAGGGCGTGGCGGCGGCGGCTCTCGGAGCCCTCCTTCAGGCGCGGGGATACAAAGTCCGCCTGCGCAAGCTCGACCCCTATCTGAACGTCGATCCGGGGACGATGAGCCCTTACCAGCACGGCGAGGTATTCGTCACCGAC
>CAZBOC010000083.1:0-10629 GCA_964493225.1 uncultured Caulobacterales bacterium
CTGCGGAGGACCCGGACGGGCTTCGCGGCTATCAGTTCGACGCCGCCTGGGCCGACGAGCTCTGCAAATGGCGCTACCCGGAAGAAACCTGGTCGAACCTCCAGCTCGCCCTGCGCCTCGGTCCGCGCCCGCGCCAGGTCGTCACGACGACGCCGAAGCCGGTCGCGCTGATCAGGCGGCTTCTCGCCGCGCCGACGACCGTCACGACGCGGATGTCGTCTTATGCGAACCGGGAGAACCTCGCCGAGGCCTTCTTCACGGAGATCGCCAGCGCCTATGAGGGCACCGCCCTCGGCCGCCAGGAGCTCCATGGCGAGCTGATCGAGGAGGTCGCCGGCGCGCTCTGGCCCCGCGACGCCATCGAGGCGGCGCGCATCGCGGCCGCGCCCGATCTCTCGCGCGTCGTCGTCGCGGTCGATCCCCCGGCGAGCGCCGGCGCGGATGCGGATGAATGCGGGATCATCGTCGCCGGCCTCGCCCATATCGCGGGCGAAGCGACCGGCTTCGTCCTCGCCGACTGGTCCGTACAGGGACTGTCGCCGCGCGGCTGGGCCGAGCGCGCCGTCGCCGCCTTCCACGAGTTTGAGGCCGACCGCATCGTCGTTGAAGTGAACCAGGGCGGGGACATGGTTCGCGCCGTGATCGCCCAGGTGGACCCGGCCGCGCCCGTCAAAGAGGTCCGCGCGCGCCGCGGCAAGCGCCTGCGCGCCGAGCCCGTCGCCGCGCTCTATGAGCGCGCCCGCGTGCGCCATGTGGGCGCCTTTCCGGCGCTGGAGGAGCAGATGGCGACCTTCACCGGCGAGGGCGCGAAAAGCCCCGACCGCCTCGACGCGCTTGTCTGGGCGCTGACGGATCTCATGCTGAAACACGCCGCGCCGCGGCCCGCCGTCCGGCGGCTGAACTAGGAGCCTCGCGCCCCATGGTCTTTCCATCCTTCCTGACAGGGATCTTTCGTCGCCCCGCCGAACCGGCGCGAGGCGGCCCGCCGGAGCTGAAGGCGAGCGCGGCGCGGCCCCTGATCGCATTCCAGCGCCTCGGCGCTGCGGTCTGGAGCCCGCGCGACTATGCGTCCCTAGCCCGCGCCGGCTATGAACGCAACGTCGTCGCCTATCGCTGCGTGCGTCTCGTCGCGGAGGCCGCGGCGGCGGTTCCCCTGCAGGTGCGCGAGGGCGGGGCGGTCATGACCCGCCATCCGTTCGGCGATCTTTTGAAAAAGCCGAACCCGGAGCAATCGGGCGCTGAGTTGTTCGAGAGTTTTTACGGCTTCCTGCAGACGGCGGGAAACGCCTATCTGGAGGCCGTGAGCCTCGACGGCGCGCCGCGCGAGCTGTTCGCGCTGAGGCCGGACCGCATGAAAGCGCGGCTCGGCGCGCGCGGCTGGCCGGAAGGCTATGATTACACGGTCGGGGGACGGACGGTCTCTTTCCGCGCCGAGGAGGACTTCGAGCCGATCCTGCATCTGAAGCTCTTTCATCCGACCAACGACCATTACGGGCTTTCGCCCCTCGAGGCGGCGGCGACGCCGGTCGATCTGCACAACGCGGCGCAGGCCTGGAACAAGGCGCTGCTCGACAACGCGGCCCGGCCCTCCGGGGCCCTCGTCTATAACGGCCCCGAGGGGGCGGAAAACCTGACCCGAGACCAATTCGACCGCCTGAAGCGGGAGCTTGAGGACGCCTATGCGGGCGCGGTCAACGCCGGGCGTCCGCTCGTCCTCGACGGCGGCCTTGACTGGAAGTCGATGTCGCTGAGCCCTGCGGACATGGATTTCATCGAGGCGAAGAACGCCGCCGCGCGCGAGATCGCGCTCGCCTTCGGCGTCCCGCCCATGCTTCTCGGCATTCCGGGAGACAATACGTACGCAAATTATCGAGAGGCGAATCTCGCTTTCTACAAGCAGACCGTCCTGCCGCTCGTCAAGAAGACGGCGGCCGCGCTTTCCGCCTGGCTCGGGCCGCGCTTCGACGGCGCGGAGGTCGCCTGCGACGTCGGCGGCGTGGAGGCCCTCTCGGCGGAACGCGACGCGGCCTTCGCGCGGATCGCGCGCGCCGATTTCCTGACGCGGGCGGAAAAGCGCATCGCCCTCGGCTTTCCCGCAGAACCGGAAAACGGGCCGCAGAGCGACCCGATGACGGAGGGCGGCGAATGATCATCGACGCGCAAAGGCCGCGCGCGCCCGAGGCCCGGGTCACCGTCGCGATCGGCGCAGGCCTCCTCGTCCAGTCGGCCCTCGCCCTCATCTGGGCGGGCGGGGCGGCGGAGCGGATCGAACAGCTCGAGGCGCGCGCCGACGCCGGCCGGGAACTGATTGAGCGGACCGCGCGGCTCGAGGAACAGGTCGCCTCCGTGCGGACGACGCTCGTCCGTATCGAGACGAAAATCGACGATGCGAACAGGGAGAACTGAACCATGGATCTGATGCGAGACCCCGTCGCCGACGGCGCCCGACTGGCCGCTGTCCCGCCGCCCCCGCCGCTCCCGGCGTCGTCGGGCGCGCGCCCTGCGCCCGAGGCCCGGCCCGCAACGCCGCGGCCGGCCGCCATGACGGCGACGATCGAAGGCTACGCCTCGATCTTCAACGTCGCCGACGGTAATGGCGACATCGTCGCGCCCGGCGCCTTTACGGGGTCGCTGCAACGCGGCGCGCCGGTCCGGATGCTTTATCAGCACGCCGTCGATGCGCCGATCGGGCGCTGGACCGCGCTGGAGGAAGACGCAAGAGGGCTTTTCGTTCGCGGCGAGATCATCCTCAGTTCCGACAGGGCCCGCGAGGTCTACGCGCTCCTCGAAGGCGGCGCCATTGACGGCCTCTCGATCGGCTTCCGGACCGTCAAGGCCCGCAAGGAAGCCGGCGGACGGCGCATCCTGAAGGCGGAGCTCTGGGAGGTCTCGGTCGTGACTTTCCCCATGGCGCCCGCCGCGCGCGTGATCCGCCTTGGCGCGCCGCGCCGCGGTGCGCGCGCCCTGGAGCGCACGCCCTCCGCCGAGGCCGAAGCGATGTTCGCCGACATCGTGCGCGGCGCCGGCGAAATCCTCTCAAACCGATCCCGATAACCATCGATCTCAGCAAGGAGCAAAATCAGATGACCCTCGAGACCAAGACCTACAGGGAAGGCGGCCAGCGCGGCCCGTCGGAAATTCGCAGCGCGATGCGCGACTTCCTCAACGCCTTCGAACATTTCAAGGAGGCGAACGACGCGCGCATCGCCGCGCTGGAGACGAAACGCGACGATCATTTGCTTACGGAAAAAGTCGACCGGATCAACGCCGCCCTCGACGAACAGAAATCGGCGATCGACCGCATGGCGCTCGCCGCCCGGCGTCCCGGTCTCGGCGCCGCCGCCGCGCTTCCCGATGAACGCAAGGCCGCCTTCGACCGCTATGTGCGTGCGGGCGACGCCGCCGCGCTCCACGCTCTTGAGGCCAAGGCCCTCAGCGCCGGGACGGACCCGGAAGGCGGATATCTGGCGCCGGAGACGACTGCGCGGATGATCGCCTCGGCGGTCAAGGACATCTCGCCGATCCGCCAGATCGCGACCGTGCGCGAGATCGGCGCCAACAGCTTCAAAAAGCCCGTCGGCAACGGCGACGGCGCGGCCGGCTGGGTCGGTGAGACGGGCGTGCGCGCCGAGACCGCGACGCCGACGATCACGGCCGTCGACTTCCCGACCATGGAGCTTTACGCCATGCCCGCGGCCAGCCAGACGCTCCTCGACGACGCCGTGGTCGACGTCGAGCAATGGCTCGCCGACGAGGTGCAGACCGAATTCGCCGTGCAGGAATCATCGGCGTTCGTCAATGGCGACGGCGCGGCGCAGCCTCGCGGCTTTCTCAACTATCCTGTTACGGATGAAGCCTCCCGCGCCGCGGGGGAGATCGGCGCGGTCTCGACCGGCGCGGATGGCGATTTCGCGTCGTCGAACCCGACCGACGCGCTGATCAACCTGATCTACGCGCCGAAACAGGCCTATCGCGCCAACGCCCGTTTCGTGATGAACCGTTCCGTCCTCGGACGCATCCGCAAATTTCGCGACGTCGACGGCGATTATCTCTGGCAGCCCCCGCGCGAGGCCGGCGACGCCGGCACGCTTCTCGGCTTCCCGGTCGCCGAAGCCGAGGACATGCCGCCGATTTCCGCCGGTTCCGCGTCGATCGCCTTCGGGGACTTCCGCCGCGGCTATCTGATCGTCGACCGCCTCGGCGTGCGCGTCCTGCGCGATCCCTACTCGTCGAAACCCTACGTCCTCTTCTACACGACGAAGCGCGTCGGCGGCGGCGTTCAGGACTTCGACGCGATCAAGGTGCTGCGCTTCCAGGCCTAGCCTCTTTCGCCGCGCCGTCCGGAAATCGCCGGGCGGCGCCTTCCGCTTCAAGGAAAGACCGAGCCCGATGTCACTCACGCTCCTCGCGCCGCCCGCCGCAGAACCTGTCAGCCTCGACGAGGTCAAGGCGCATCTGCGCATTACGCATACGGAAGAAGACGCCGCCATCGCCGCGATCGCCGTCGCCGCCCGCCAGACCGTGGAGGCGCGGGCCGGGATCGCGCTCGTCGCGCAAGGCTGGCGCTACCTCCTCGACGGGGCGCCGGCGGGGGCCGTCGACCTGCCCGTCGCGCCCGTCGCCTCGGTCGAGGCCGTCGCCATGACGCGCGCGGAGGGCGGCGAGGCGCCGGTCGACCCCGCGCATTACGTCGTCCGGCCCGGAACCCCCGGCCGCGTCACGCCGCTCGCGCCCTGGCCGCGCGGCGGGCCGGGGCGATGCGGCGTCAGGATCGATTTCACGGCCGGCTGGCCGGATGCGGCCCGCGTTCCCAACGACCTCAAACAGGCGGTCAAGCTGGTCGCGGCGCAGTTCTACGAGACGCGCGAGGCGGCCGGGGAGACCCGCGTCTATCGCGCCCCCGGCGCCGTCGACGCGATTCTCGCGCCCTATCGCCGGTGGGCGCTGTGATCGGGGCGATGCGCGAGACGATCGCGCTCCTGACGCCGGCCCCGGCGCCCGATGAAGGCGGCGGCCGGCGGCTCGATTACGTCGAGGGCTCGCGCCTCTGGGCGGAAATCGCGCGGCTCCCGACGACCCAGGATTTCCTCGGCGACCGCCGCCGCCGGCTGAGACGCCTCGCCGTCACAATCCGTACAAGGCGCGATATCGCGCCCGGCGCCCGGATCCGGTTGGCCGGCGACGATTACGAGGTCGCGTCGATCGAAGACGCCGATGATCGCGGCCGGCGCTTGACGCTCATTTGCGAGGAGATCGCGCAATGACGAACGCCTTCGCCTGGGGCCTGCAAAAGGCCGTATACGGCGCCCTCGCCGACCACGCGGCTCTCGCCGCGCATCTCGGCGCGCCGCCGCGGATCTACGACGCCCCGCCCAAGGGAACGGCGTTTCCCTTTGCGACGCTCGGCGAGACTCGGGTCAAACCGTTTCGCGGCGTCGACGGCGCCTTCGAACATGACCTGCGCGTGCATGTCTTCTCGCGCTATGAGGGGCGGCGCGAGGCGAAGGAGATCCTCAACGGCGTCTACGACGCCCTTCACGAGGCCGACTTCTCCGTAGACGGCGCGAGCCTCGTCCAGATCCGTTTCGTTTTCGCCGACATCTTTCCGCGCACCGATGGCGGCGTCTTTCAGGGCGTTGCCCGGTTCCGCGCGGTCACGCAAACCCTTTGAAAGGAGACCCCGAAATGAGCGCCAAACCAGGCAAGGATCTTCTGCTGAAGATCGGGGATGGACAAAGTCCGGAGAGCTTCCGCACCGTCGCCGGGCTGAAGACCCGCACGCTTTCGCTTAACGCCCAGACCGTCGACGTCACCCATGCGCAATCCGCCGGCGGCTGGCGCGAGCTTCTCGCCGGGGCGGGCGTGCGCCAGGCCTCGGCCTCCGGCGCAGGCGTCTTCCTGGACGATGCGTCTGCGGAGGATGTGCGCAGCGCGTTCTTCGCCGGGGCGGCGCGGAACTGGCGGATCGTGATCCCCGAATTCGGGACGATCGAGGGCCGGTTCCTGATCGCCAATCTGGACTATGCCGGCGAATTCGACGGCGAGGCGAGCGTATCCATGGCGCTTGAATCAGCGGGCGCCCTGACATTCACGGGAGCGAATTGATGCACGAAAAACCGGTATCGGTGACCATTGACGGCGAGCCGCGGCCCCTGCGGCTGACCCTCGGCGCGCTCGCGGAGATCGAAGCGGCGTTCGGCGGGGATTTCGCCGCCTTCAAGGAGCGCCTGAAAAACCCCCGGGTCGCCGACATTATCGTCATTCTCCATGCGCTTGTCGGCGGCGGCGGGGCGAGGATCGCCCTCGAGGCGCTGAAGGCGAGCGACATCGATTTCGCCGAGGCCTCGCGCGCCATCGCTGAAACCTTCGCCGCGCTCCGGGAAGACGGGGCCGAGTTGGGCGAGGACGGCGCGGCGGCGCCGGGAAAGCCGCAAGCGCCGGCGACGCCGCCGGCGGGCTCCCCTGGCGCGCATGGTTCGTCCACGCCGTGACGGTTTTGCGCCTGCCGCCGCGGGATTTCTGGGCGCTCTCGCTCGTCGAATGGCGCTGGCTCGCCGGCCCCGCGGGGGGCGAGGCGATGACGCGCGCGGAACTGACCCGTCTCAAACAACAGCATCCGGATGAAACCCATGGAACGAACGCTTAACGTCAAGGTCGACGCCGCCGGCGTCACGGAAAGCCTCGCTGAGGCGAGCGCGGAAATCGAGCGCATCGCGCGCGATGAAATCGCGCCGGCCGCCGCCCTGATCGAGGACGCCTTCGCCTCGGCGGCGCTCACGATCGAACGCCAGCTCGCCCGCGCCGCGCGGTCCGGCGAGCTTTCCCTGAAGGCGCTCGGCCGGGCGCTCTATCGCGACGTCAGGAACGCCGCCGTCGACGGGCTCGTGCGCCGGCCGGTGGAAAACCTCCTGACCGGGATCTTCGGCGGCGCGCGCGCCGCGGGCGGGTTCGTCGCGCCGGGGGCGGCCTATCTCGTCGGCGAGCGCGGACCGGAAATCTTCACGCCCGCCGGCTCGGGAAGGATCGACCGGCCGGCCGCCGGCGCGGGCGTCACGGTCAATATCTCCCTGCCCGGCGTGACGGACGCGGAGAGTTTCCGCCGCTCCGAAACGCAGGTCGCGGCCGCGCTCGCCCGCGCGGTCGGGCGCGGCGCGCGCAATCTCTGAGGGCGCGATGATGTTCCACGAAGACCTCTTCCCCGTCGAGATCTCCCTGAACTCCGAAGGCGGACCGACCCGGCGGACCGACATCGTGGCGCTCGCCTCCGGCCGCGAGGAGCGCAACAGCCCCTGGGCGGGCTCGCGCCGCAGCTACAACGCCGGTTACGGCGTCAGGTCCCTTGCGGACATAGAGGCGGTGGTCGCCTTTTTCGAGGCGCGCCGCGGCCGGCTATACGCCTTTCGCTTTCGCGATCCCTTCGAACACAAATCATGCGCTGTCGATCGCGCGCCTTCGGCGGGCGACCAGGTCATCGGATCGGGAGACGGTGTGCGTGAAGCCTTTCAACTCGTCAAGGCCTATGAGAGCGGCGGCGCGCGATTTGAACGGCGCATCGCCAAGCCCGTCGCGGGAACGCTCACCGTCGCCGTCGACGGCGCCCCTGCGACGGCGGCCCTCGACGAGACGACGGGGCGCGTCACATTGCCGGGCCCGCCGCCCGCCGGCGCGGTCGTCACGGCGGGCTTTGTTTTCGACACCCCCGTCCGGTTCGATACCGACAGTCTACGGATCAATATTTCCGCCTATAAGGCGGGCGAGATCCCCTCGATCCCCCTGATCGAGGTGCTCGTCTGATGCGCGCGCTCGATCCCGGCTTCGCCGAGCATCTCCAAACCGGCGCGACGACGCTCTGCACCTGCTGGGCGTTGACGCGCCGCGACGGCGCGCGTCTCGGTTTCACCGATCACGACCGCCCGCTCGCCTTTGACGGGTTCGATTTCGAGCCGCAAAGCGGCGCGCGCCGGGCCGCAATGGCCGCGAGCGCGGATCTCAGCGTCGACAACACCGAAATCGACGGCGCCCTGCGCTCGGACCATCTGTCTCGGGAAGACCTTCTCGCCGGGCGCTATGACGGCGCGCGGGTCGCCGTCTGGCGCGTCAACTGGGCGAAGCCGGAAGAGCGGGTCCTCCTGCGCGTTGGCGTCGTCGGCGAGGTGGCGCGCGAGGGCGAGGCGTTCCGCGCGGAAATTCGCGGGATCTCCCATGTTCTCGGCGAGGCGACCGGCCGGGTCTATCAGCGTCAGTGCGACGCGCGCCTTGGCGACGCGCGCTGCGGCGTCGACCTTTCGGTCCCGGCGTTCAAGGGCGCGGGGACCGTCGCCGCCCTCGAAAGCGACGGGCGGTTCCGGGTGAACGGACTGGATGCGTTCGCAGACGGATGGTTCGAGCACGGTGCGCTAACCTGGCGCACGGGAGCCAATGCCGGGCTTTCGGCGCCCGTGAAAGCCCACGGGCGATCGGCCGGCGCCGCGTCGATTACGCTCTGGCGGCCGGCCGAGGCGCCGATCGCGGTCGGCGACGCCTTCGACGTGACGGCGGGCTGCGACAAGCGCCACGCGACCTGCCTCGCGAAATTCGCCAACGTCGTCAATTTCCGCGGGCACCCCTTCATGCCGGGCAACGACTTCGCCGTCAGCTATCCCCTGCGCGGGGAAAAAAATGACGGGGGCAGACGATGACCGCGCCCACCCGGGAGAATATTGTCGCGGCCGCCCGCGGCTGGCTCGGCACGCCCTACCTCCACCAGGCGAGCGTGAAAGGGGCGGGTGCGGACTGTCTCGGGCTTGTGCGCGGCGTCTGGCGCGAACTCTATGGCGGCGAGCCGGAAGCCCCGCCGCCCTATGCGCCCGATTTCAACGAACGCGCCTTCGCCGCGGGCGGCGCGGAGCCGCTGCTCGAGGCCGCGCGGCGGCATATGGCGCAGACGCAGAATCCGTCGCCCGGCGACATGCTCGTCTTTCGGGTCGTTCGCGAAGGGCCTGCGAAACACTGCGGCATCCTGACGGGGGCGAACCATTTCATCCACGCCTATGCCGGCCGCGCGGTCATCGAGAGCTGGCTCAATCGCTGGTGGCGGATCCGCGTCGCCGGCGCGTTTGAATTTCCGGGAGCACAAACATGGCGCAGTTGATCCTCTCAGCGGCCTCGTCGGCCGCCGCGAGCGCGGGGCGCGCCGGGCTCGGGGCCGCGATCGCGCGCACCGCCGCCGGCGGCGC
Source organism: uncultured Caulobacterales bacterium (assembly GCA_964493225.1). Classification (GTDB taxonomy): domain Bacteria; phylum Pseudomonadota; class Alphaproteobacteria; order Caulobacterales; family Parvularculaceae; genus JAJFFW01. The sequence continues at coordinate 9,216 of CAZBOC010000083.1, forward strand.
GGCGGGGTTCGTCACGGGGCAGAGTGGTCGGCTCGGCATGGGCCCGCAGGAACGGGAAGTCGAGGGGCCGCGCCTCGACGCACTGGCGATCCAGGCGTCGACCGAGGGCGCCGGCGTTCTTCGTGTCTACGGACGGGCGCGGGTGGCCGGACAGATCATCTGGGCCGCGAATTTCAAGGAAACGACGAACGAAACGACGCAGACGGCGGGTGGCAAGGGCGGCCGGCCCGCGGCGCAGACAAGCGTCACGGAGTATCTTTATTCGCTTTCTTTCGCGGTCGGCCTCTGCGAAGGCGTCATCGACCGGATCGGGCGCGTCTGGGCGGACGGCAAGCCGCTCGATCTGTCGAAGCTCAATGTACGGATCCATCGGGGCGCTGAGGACCAGGCGCCGGACGATCTGATCAATGCGCTTGAGGAGGGGGCTGCGCCCGGCTTTCGCGGCCTCGCCTATGTCGTCTTCGAGGATCTGCCGTTGAGGGATTTCGGCAATCGCATCCCCCAGCTCGCCTTCGAGGTTGAAAAGCGTCTTGCGGGCGAGGACCCCGAAGCGCTTGAGAACGCCGTGACGGCGGTCACGATGATCCCGGGAACGGGGGAATTCGTCTACGGAACGACGAAGGTGACCCGGGAGGCGGGCGAGGGCGTCACGCTCGCGGAGAACGTGAACAACAATGACGGCGCGGCGAACCTCCTCGCCTCGCTTGACGCGGCGCAGGCCAGCCTGCCGAACCTGAAGGCGGTCTCGCTCATCGTCTCCTGGTTCGGAAACGACCTGCGCGCCGGGGCCTGCGCCCTGCGGCCGGGCGTGGAGACGCGCGAGAAAGCGACGCGCCCCTATGCATGGCGGGCGGGCGGCGTCGACCGCGCGTCGGCGCATCCCGTCAGTCAGCGCAACGGCGCCCCGGCCTTTGGCGGCACGCCCGCCGACCGCGCCGTCCGCGAGGCGATCGCGGCGATCAGGGCGGCGGGGCTGAAGGTCATGTTCCACCCCTTCATCCTGATGGACGTTGCGCAAGGCAACGCGCTGCCGCGCCCCGAGGGCGGCGCCGGCCAGCCGGCCTATCCCTGGCGCGGCCGGATTTCTTCCGGGATCGCCGACGGGACGGCGGCGGCGGAACAGGATATCGCGCGATTTTTCGGCGCGGCGGGCCCCGCGGATTTCGCGCCTGTCAACGGCGAGGTCGCCTATCACGGCCCGCCGGAATGGTCGTTTCGCCGGATGATCCTCCATTACGCGCATCTTTGCGCAGTCAGCGGCGGCGTCGACGCGTTCCTTCTGGGCTCGGAGCTTCGCGGACTGACGACGACGCGGGGGACGGCCGGGGGCTATCCGGCGGTCGCCGAGTTGAAACGCCTTGCAGCGGACGTGCGCGCGATCCTGGGGCCATCGGCGAAAATCTCCTACGGCGCC
>CAZBOC010000084.1:0-10487 GCA_964493225.1 uncultured Caulobacterales bacterium
CCAGCCGAGCTGCGTCTTCGCCTTGGTGCTGTCGAGCCTGAGGATTTTGGCTTCGTGGGGCCCCTCCTGGCGCTCGCCGAAGATGAATTCCGGCGCGCCGTCGCCCCAGGCCTCTTCGACGTATCGCGAGAGTGTCCCCACATCGACGACGCCGTCCGGGTCAGGACCGAAATTCCATCCCTCCGCGCAGTCGCGATCGCCCTCAAGGAGCCGCGCCGCGAGGGCGAGATAACCGAAAACGGGTTCGAGCACGTGCTGCCAGGGACGGATGCTCGCGGGATTGCGGATCGTGACCGGCTCGCCGGCGAGGGCCGCCTTCATGATGTCGGGGACCAGTCTGTCTGCGGACCAGTCGCCGCCGCCGAAAACGTTGCCCGCGCGCACGCTTGCGAGCGCTGCGCCGGTTTCATCTGCGAAGAACGAGCGGCGATAGGCGCTCGCGACAAGTTCAGTGCAGCCCTTGGACGAACTGTAGGGGTCGGCCCCGCCCATGGGGTCGCTCTCCCGATAGCCCCAGACCCATTCATTATTCTCGTAGCATTTGTCGCTCGTGACGACGACGGCCGCTTTGAGGGAGGGCATTTTCCGCGCGGCTTCAAGGACGACCGCGGCGCCGACGACATTCGTCAGATAGGTGTCGACCGGCGTCTCATAGGAAAGCCGGACGAGGGGCTGGGCCGCCATGTGAATGACCAGATCGGCGTCGACGTCGGCGACGATCCGGGCGAATTCCTCGGGCTTGCGGATGTCGCCGATGCGGTGGTCGACGATTTTGCCGAGCTTTGTCGCGTGAAAGAAGTCGCGATCATCCTTAGGCGGAAGGGCGAGGCCGACGACGTCGGCGCCGAGGGCGTCGAGCCAGAGCGACGCCCAGCCGCCCTTGAAACCGGTATGCCCGGTCATGAGAACGCGCCGCCCCTTGAAAGCGGAGAGTTGGGCGGGTCCGATCACGGCGCCGTTGTCCGGCGGGCCGGTCTCGCACCGGACCAAGACTGTTCGCGCACGGCGTTTCGCGCTCCTGCGAGGGATCCCGCCGCGCGACGACCGCATGGAAAATTCTTAGCGCTGATCGTCATGGTCTCTCCCGCTGAGCGAGCGCGCCGGCGCGAACCTGTCCCGCTATTGGCGCGCTCTCCATCCTATGCAATCGCTGCGCCGCGGCACGGCTTATTACAAATGGGTAGGCGGCGGCAAGCCGCCGGATGTTGCGCCGAAAGCCGGGACCAGCGCCCTATCGTCGCGCGGCGTGCGCGTCGTTCTTGACAGGAAACACAAGCCCGCCCCTCGCGCGCCGTTGAGCGGCGACCGCCGCGTCTTCGCCCCTCAGCTCCTTCGTCCTTCGCGCGCGGCGGGACGGATGCGAATGCGCCCGCTCTTCAAGCGCCGTCGCGTTTGAATTGGCTCCAGGGCGGCGAGCCGCTTTCGTAAAGCTTGTTGAGGTGATCGCGGTCGCGCACCGTGTCCATCGGGTGCCAGAAGCCGTGGTGTTTGAAGGCCCGTAATTCGCCGTCCCTGGCGATGTTCGTAAGCGGCGACATCTCAAGCGGTTCTTCATCCCCCGGAATGTAGTCGAGCACGCCCGGTTCGAAGACGAAAAACCCGCCATTGATCCAGGTCTCGTGTTTGCGCACCTTTTCGGTGAACGCCGTGACGTGGTCGCCGTCGAGCTCGAGATTCCCGAAACGGGCCGGCGGCTGGACGGCGGTCACCGTCGCCAGCTTGCCGTGTGAGCGGTGAAACCTGATCAACTCTTCGATGTCGATGTTCCCGACGCCGTCCGAATAGGTGCACATGAAGGTCTCGTCGCCGATCCAGTCCCTCAGGCGCAAAAGCCGGCCGCCGGTCATCGTGAGCGCGCCCGTGTCCACGACGGAAATGCTCCAGTCGAGCCCCGCGCTCGGCGCGAGAGACATGCCTCCGTCCCCCAGCGAAACGGTCAGGTCGTTGTTCATCAAATGAAGATCACGGAAAAACTGCTTCATGAGAAGCGATTTGTAGCCGGAGGCGACGATGAAATCCTTCTGGCCCCAGTGGCTGTAGATATCCATGACGTGAAGGATGATCGGGCGGCCGCCGACCTCGACCATCGGCTTGGGGATCCGAACCGTTTCTTCTGCGAGGCGCGAGCCCAGTCCGCCTGCGAGCAATACCGTGCGCATAAATCTGTCCCCCAAGCATCCCTGGTTAGATAACGAAAATCGCTCCCCAGACCGTGCAAGGGCTATACCGCAGGGCCCGAGGCGCTTCAAGCAAGCCTTAGGGAAGGGCGGACCGTCGGTCGATCCGTCGCCGGATTTCCGCAGACCGCGTTTCGACGGCGACAGCGCGGGCGCGGTCCGATACTTGAAAACCGGTTTCGCGCCGAACGCCGCCGGAAAGGGGACGAAAGACCACCATGAAACCGTTCATCGACAAAAACGCCCGGAGCGTCGCCCTTGGCGGGCTATCCCTCGGGGTCGCCGCCGCCGTTCTTCTGCGCATCCTGAATTACGAGATGCGGCGCGACGAACAGCTCTACGCTTCGGCGGGCAAGCTCCTCGAGGCCGGAGCGCCCTATGCGGACTTTTTCTATAACCACGTGCCGGCGAGCGCCTGGCTCTTCCGGCTAATGAACATCCTCGTCCCGGGAGATCACGTGCTGCTCGCCGCGAGGCTCGGCGTTTTCGCGGGCTGGTTGTTGCTGGCCGGCGCGGTCGCCTGGACGAGCTGGCGTCTGACGCGTTCGCGCCCGATGGCGGTCTTCGCGACGCTCGCGCTCGTCGCCAACGAAGTCACGCTCGGGGTCGTCGGCATGACGGCGACGAACAATTTTCTCCCGCTGCCCTTCGTTTACCTGGGGCTGGCGCTCTTCGTCCTCGGGCTCGAAGGGCGCGGCGCAATGCGCGGCGACGGCGACGGGCGGGGTCCCGCGCCGATCACGATCGCGCTCGCCGGCTTCTGCCTCGCCATCGCGGCCAGCCTGAAAGTCAGCGCCGGCGTCGCCATACCGCCCGTGGTCGTTGCAACGCTCCTCGCGCCCGCCGGGCTCGCCGTCGCGGATCGGCTGCGCCGCGTCACCGCGCCGCTCGCCCTGGGCGGCGTCTTGGGGGCTGCGCCTGTCATCCTTTCCTTCCTGCGCGGACCGGAACGCTTTCTCGCCCATGTCGTCGGGTTTCACACCGGTCCGCATGTCAAATACTGGGCCGAGAACTCTGGCCCCGGCGGCGAGGCGGTGGCGATGTCCGCGCCGGCGAAAGCGCTCCTCGCCTTCGAGGTGCTGTTCAGCGGCGTCAATATCGTCCTCGTCCTGGTCGCGGCCATTCTGCTGGCGATGTACGCCGTCGCCCGGTCGCCGCGCGCGGCGATTCATGACTTCGCTCTCTTGCTGGTCATTGCTGCGATCGGGCTGTCGCTGCTGATGAGTTTCGTTCCGACGCCGGCCTTTCCGCAATATTTTGCGCCGCCGCTCGCCGTCGCGCCGCTCGTGCTGGCCATGCTGTTCGCCCGGATCGAGCCGGGTCTGAAGCCGCAATTCAATCTGACGCTCGCCGCGGCGAGCGCAGTCGTCCTCGTCCTGGCGGCGCCGCGGCTGCTTCAGCATGCGCCCAAAATCGTTCGGCCTGACGCCTGGACCGTCAATCGCGTGCACAATGCGGGCGCGGACATTGCGGCGCGGATGGAGGCGGCGGGCCTGAAGGGCAAGGTTGCAACGCTGTTGCCGCTCTACGCGCTCGAAGGCGGCCTGCCGGTCTATCCCGAATTCGCAACCGGGCAGTTCGCCTATCGTCTCGCCGACATCACCAGGGACGATCTCCTGCGCCACTACGTCACCACGTCGCCGACGCGCGTGCGGGCCTTGTTCGAGGCCGAGCCGCCCGCCGCAATCCTCGTCGGGTTTGAACCGGCTCTGGAGCGACCCTTCGTTGAATTCGCCGAGGCGGAGGGCTATCGCCGAATCGAGGATTTCCGCCTCAAGGATCGCTATGGCCAGGGAGTGCTTTATTTGCGCGCCGAGGCCCCCTGATCCTGCGCGCCGAAATGCATTGACGACTTGCGATACGCGGCTGCAGCGAATTTTGCGGCGCCGAAATTACGCCTTGGCAAGGCCTGAATCTTGCTGGCATTACGGTTTGTATATGCTATGGCTGATTAGTCGGCGAGGGCTCTTTGCGCCGTCGACAGGCCTCATGCTGAGGGCGGCTTCCCTGTCGGATTGAGGGATCGCGCGCCGGTTGCTGAGTGAAACGGTCGTCGAGAGTACGGTCGTTGAGGGTATTGGGGATTGTTCGTGCTGGACAGGTCGAAATACGAGACGATGGCTTCGCGGGCGAACTGGATCGAAGCCCCCAACGCGGGCGGCGCCGGTCTAGACGAGGTCTTTCGCGTCCTGCGACGGCGCGGCTTCGTTCTCGCAGGGGCCTTAGTTCTGCTCTCGGGCCTGACGACCGCTTTCGCGCTCACCAAGGAGCCGTCCTATACGGCCAATGCAATCGTCATGGTCGAACCGAAGGTCGACGAAGACGAAATCACGGCCGTCACCGATCGGCTCAGCGCTGTCGAGGAAATCAAGATTTCGACCGTCGTCGAGGTCATGAAGTCCCGCAAAATGGCCGAACAGGTCGCCCTCGCCATGGCCGACGATATTGATCTCGGCCAGGTCGCGGAAACGGATGCGAGCCGGGAATTCTCCTGGGGCGCGGCGCGCGATCTCTACGTTTCGATTTTCGGCGATGATGTGAAAGACGGTGCGTCGGAGGCGTCTTTCGCGGTGGGAGACGAAGCGGTCGGCGAGGCCGATGATAGAAAGTTCAAGGCGGCGACCGACCGGATCCTTGACGATATTTCCGTGCGCCGCCTTTCGAACTCCCGGATGATCGAAATCGCCGCCAAGGCCCCGACGCCTGGCGGTGCGGCGCGCAAGGCGAACGCCCATGTGGAAATCTATATAGATTCCCGGCGGCGCGAACGCCACAAGGCGCGTGTCAAGCGCGTTGAAAGCCTGGAGGCGCGGGTCGAGGAGGCGCGACGCGAACTTCTGAACGCCGACCTCGAAGTCGCGAAATACATGCGCGAGAACAACCTGATTTCGGCCCGCCAGGACGCCGCGGTTCTCAATCGCATCGCGCGTCTGGAATCGGCTCTCACCGAGGCCCAGACCGAGAGCATGTCGCGAACCCTGAACCAGCTTTTCGCAGAAGAAGCGGAGATCAAGGACCGCCTCGCCAAGCTCTCCGTCGTCTACGGTCCGGGTTACCCGGAAATTGTGGATCTGCGCGAGCAGCTCTTCGCAATCGAACTTCAGATATCAAGCGAGCGTCAGCGCCTGCAGACGCGGGCGCGAAACGCGCGCGCCGAACTCGACGAAAGCGCGGCCGGCCTGCAGAGGGAGCTGCGGTCGGTGCGCCGCCAGCATTTCGAGGCGCTGGAGGCGAATGCGGGCCTGAAGGAACTTGAAAGGGAAGCCGACGCCAAGCTCGGGCTATTCAATTCCCTATCCGAACGGTTGCAGCGGGCGCGCTCGTCGCTGCACCAGGACCGGGACGACATCAAGATGATGGCCGAAGCGATCGTGCCGCTCACGCCTTCGAACACGGGGCGCGTCGGAATGATCGCGGTCGGCGGCATCGGCTCCTTGATGCTGGCCGCCCTGATGGCGTTCGCCGCCGAAGCGCTCGATGACCGGGTGCGCTCCAGCGACCATGTGCGGTCTTACTTTCGCGCGCCGACCCTTTCCATGATCCCGAAATCTTCGATGCGCCGGCTGCAGGCGGAAAGTATCGGCGCCTATCTGAGGGAGAATGCGGGGGCCGACTTTACGGAGGCGATCCGCAACCTCTACCTCGAGGTCGTCTCCGACGGGCCCGTGAAAGGCGGGCGCATCGTCGTGGTGACGTCAGTGCTTCCCGACGAAGGCAAGACGCTCGTCGCAAGCGGCGTCCACGCCATGGCGAAGCAATTCGAACACCGCGCCGCCATCGTCACCATCGACGACCTTGCCGACGACGCCGGCGGCGCGGGCGGATCATCCGCGGAAGCCCTCGACATGACGCTGCAGGCGCTTTCCGCGCAGATTGACGAAATGCGCGATCGTTTCGACATGATCATCGTCGACGCGCCGGCCATATTGAAGTCGCGCGATGCGAAAGTGCTCGCCAATCTTGCGGACGACATGCTGGTCGTCGTCGAATGGGGCAAAACGCCGGCCGGAGCGCTCAAGGCCGCCCGCGAGGTGCTGGGCCCGATCGATGTGGGCGTGGTTCTGAATCGCGTGAACATGAAAGCGCACGCCAATTTCGCTTACGGCGATATGGCTCAGTACGCGCACAAAATGAGGTCGCGTCGGGGGGCGTCGGCCTGATCCCGCAGCCGATTGTGGGGCCGCATTTCCGGCGAAGCCCGCGCCCTCGCCAGCTTCGCCCACCCGTCTTGGTTTTCCCCGCATTGCGTGCAAGAGCGGGGCGTGCAAGAGCGCGCGCGGCTTCGCGATCCGGTTCGGAATCGGGCGTGGGAATTCCGTCGCGACCGCGAACCCGGCCAATTCCGGGGCGTCGGGGGGAAACGGCGGTCGTCCATCCGGGCCGGCGACCCGGGGCGCTTACTGGCGCGAGGCCGCGGCCTCGCCGGCGATCACGTCCCATTGGGCTATGATCCGTTCGGTCGAATAGACCGCAGCAGCGCGCGACTTGGCGTTTTCGCCAAGCTTGTCTCGCAACGCGCGGTCCGCCATCAGCCTGCGCAACCCGTCCGCGAGCGCCTCGACGCTACCGGTCGGGACGAGCAGCCCGCATGCGCCGCCGTCAAGCATCTCCCGCGCCCCGAACGGACAGTCCGTCGCCACGATCGGCAAGCCGGCCGCCATCGCCTCCAGCACCACGTTCGGCCAGCCCTCATAGTCGGAAGACAAAGCGAACAGATCTGCCGTCTCGATCCAGGATCCGGGCTCGGGCGTCAGGCCCGGCAGCCGGATGCGATCGCCAAGCCCGAGGCGCTCGCATTGACCTTCCAGATCGGCGCGCGCTTCACCTTCCCCCCAGATGGTCAGAGACCACTCGGGAAAGTCGCCCGCCACGTCGGCGAAGGCGTCAATCAGAAGATCGAAACGTTTCTGGCCGGTCAGCCGGCCGACGGCTGTGACGCACGAGCCGCCGCGGCGATTGCGCCAGCCCTCGGGCAGATTGATCGGATTGGGAATGATCCGCGTTCGCGGACGCTGCGCTTCCGGATAGAAGTCCGCCGCGCCCTCGGTCATGGTCACGAAGGCGTAGGCCCGTCGATAGGTCCGCGCCCGCGCGATGCGCCACAAGGCGTTGAACTTCTGAAGATACGGGTTGTTCCGTTCCGAGATGATCACGGGCGTTTCAAGGCCCCGCGCCGCCTGCAGGGCCATAATGTTCGCCTTCGTCAGGAAGCTGATCACGACATCCGGCCGCGCCTCCCGGAAGGCGCGCCGCAGGGCGCCGATCCGCTCGGCGGTGCGTGCGACGGCGCGCAGGAGCGGTCTGGTGACGGGAGCAAGGCCCAGCCGCACGAGGCGCACGCGCTCGTCGAGGGGGTAGAACGGCTCCATGTCCGGGGGGTCGAAGGAGGTGATGCTGACGGTCCTGCCGCGCTGGGCCCAGTAATTGGCGATCGTCGTGATGACGCGCTCGCTCCCGCCGGCGCCGAGGGAGAGCACGACGAACATGACATGGATCTCGTCGCCCGGGCGGGACCGATTTCCCCGATTGTCGCTCGCCGCCGTCTCCGGACCCGCGTCTTCCTCGGTCGCGTAAGACGCATGTCGGTTCCGCGCATCTCGAGCCATCAAATTTCCCTCTCGGAGATCGCCGCCGACTTTTCCTTTACGGGAGCCGTCGAAGCCGCCCCGTCCGGCGGGGCGGCGCTCGCGCCGTAGGCGCGCCGAAAACTCCACCAGAGCCCCGCGACCCAGATGATCCCGAGGATGATATGGGCGAGATTGGCGCCCATCGCACCCATTTGCGGCAGCAGAATTGCGGCCGATACGTAGAACGCCACGGTGCTCGCGATCGATGCATAAAGGATCGGGATTTCTCGACCCATCGACAATAGCGCAACCCTTGACGTCGACCCGTTGAGGACGAGGGCCACGGCGATCATTTGCACTGTGAGGAGGGGGGCGGCGGGGGCGAAGTCTTCGCCAGCGAACACCGTCACGAGCGGCTCCGCCGCCAGCAGCATGGCGAGGAAACCGGCGGCGCCGACGCCGGCGAGAAGCCACTCGGTCTGCACCACGATCCGCTTGAATTCGGCGCGGTTGCCCTCCGCCCAGTGCTTGGCGATTTCCGGGAAAACGACGGATTGCACCTGGGAGCCCGCCTGTTCCGCGACCTTCGCGACACGCTTTGCGATATGATAAAAGCCGGCCATCGCCGGGTCGGCGAAAACGCCGACGAGCAGCGTGTCGAATTGTTGCGCCGTCGACCGGATCGTGACGGAAATGTTCGCGAGGACCGAAAACCGCCAGATGTTGTCGAAGCGCGCCGACGCTTTGCCGATCGGTTCACGGAGAAAGCCGAGGAGGGACTTTCGTTTCAGTTCAAGCGCGGCGGCGCCGATCAAAAGCCCGTTGCCGAGGATCGTCGTCCCTGCCCAGATGATCACGAACGCCTTGAGCTCCCAGCCCTGAAAGAGGGCGATGACGCACAGGACAAGACGCACGACCATGCTGACCAGCCTCATATAGGCTGCGGCGCGGAAACGCCCGGCGAGCCGGAGGACCCCGACGGGCGAACCGTTGATGGCCGTGAGCAGGGCCGTCGCATAGATCAGGGCGATTTCTAGGGTTTCGCGGGTCCAGTCGAACAACGCCGTCCCGAACAGCGCCAACAGAACGGCGACGAGCCAGGCGGCGGTCGCGGCGCCGGCGTCGAGCAGGAAAAGGAACTTGACGAGCGCTTTCATGTCGGCGCGGCGCCCCGGCTTGTCGAGTTCCGCTCCGTAGCGGATCATCGGCTGCCAGGTCTGAAAACTGGCGAAACGCTCGATCGCCTGCACGAAGACCGTCACGAGGGCGAGAACGCCGTACTGGGTCGGCCCGAGCGCGCGCGCGGCGATCGCGACAGCGCCGAGATTGACGACGAGATTGCCGAAATTCCCCGCCAGGAGATGCCCGATGTTCATGAGACGCAAGCGCAACGCATCTTCGCCCGCCATCGCCCTGATCGAGCGATGGATGCGCCGCCAGTTCTTCTCGATAATCGCCATGGTTGTTCTTGGCTCGGCGTTTTCGGCCGTCCCCCGCCCCGAATGGTGAACTGGATCAGCCATGCGGAAAAGGCGCCATGGCGGACTTTTTCTTGCTAGTCACCAGAGGCGGGCAATGATTGCAAGGCATCGTTGCGCCGATGCTAGTCGGGATGTCGCGTGGCGAAACCGCTTTCGCTTCTCCGCGTCCTCGCAAGGGAGGCGGCGCGGACAGAATTGTCTTATAGCGGTATGAGTTTTGAGTGCGTCGTCCGCGGGGCCCGGCGATTGTCGTTTCAGGCGGGCGCGATGGACACGGGTGCGCAATGTGACGAAGGAAATCCGCCGCGTTTGTTTCCCATATGAGGGCCGCGAGCTTGGCGGCAGCCATATCTCCTCCCTTGGATTGATCCGCAATATCGATCCGGAGCGATACGAGGCGCGCGTCTTTCTCGGGGCGCTTGACGGGCCGCTCTATGAATTTTTCTGCGATCACGGAATATCCGTATCAAAGGGGCCGGCGCCGCCGCGCCTTCCGCGCGGGCGCAGTTTCAGCCTCGGGCACGTCGCCAGGCTCGCGCCGGCTGTGCTGCCGCTGACGCGGCTGATCCGTGCGGAGAATTTCGACATCGTCCACATCAATGACGGGCGCACCCACGCGGTCTGGGGCGGGCCGACAAAATTCGCCGGGGCCAAATATCTCTGGCACCATCGCAGCGACCCGAACGGGCTTGGTCTCAGGTTCGCCGCGCCGCTTCTCGCCGACCGCGTGGTGTCGGTCTCGCAATTCGCATCGCCGCGGGCTGGGGCGTTCTCAGCAGCGCGCAAAAATCACGTCGTATACAGCCCCTTCGATACGACGCTCAGGGAGGATCGCGACGCAGCGCGCGCGGAAATTCTCCGCGAGCTCGGCCTTGGCCCGGATGCCAGGCTCATTGCGTATTTCGGAAATCTGAACAGGCGAAAACGACCGCTCCTCTTCGTGGAGACGATCGCCAGGCTGGCGCGGGCGGCGCCGCATGTTCCCGCCGTCGGTCTTTTTTTCGGGGCCGCCTTTGACGGACTCGATGAGGCGGTCAGAGAAAAAATGCGTGAATTGGGCCTCGAAGACCGGATACGGTTGATGGGTTTCCGCTCGCCCGGCGCGCGCTGGATGGCGGGATGCGACGCGTTGCTGGTCCCGGCCGTAGACGAGCCTTTCGGCAGGACGCTCGTCGAGGCCATGTTGGTGCGCACGCCGATTGTCGCCACACGGTCCGGCGGCAATCCCGAAGCGATCCGCCATGAGGAGACCGGGCTCCTCG